>JAVLBR010000235.1:0-2945 GCA_031581125.1 Schleiferiaceae bacterium
ATCCACCCTTTTCTGATCATACGCCCCCCAATAGTGCTGGCTTAGCACGTCCTGTGCCTGGTGGCCTATGGCCTGCTGCACCAGCTCTTTGCTTGCCCCCGCCTCCCGGGCCGCCACCACCCAGGAATGGCGCGCCTGGCCCATGCTGATGTTGTAATCGAGGCCCATAATCCGCGACACATTCTGGAGGCGCTTGGTAAGCCGGTAGCGGGCATTTTCAAACTGCCGCGAGCCCTCCGGCAGCTTGCCGCGGAGTAGCCGCGTATCATTACGGGGCGTATCTGCCAGGCCCAGCAGATAGCGATGGCCCAGGGGCCGGTAGCGCTCCACCAAGGCAGCGGCCAGGGCCTGCAGCTTAACCCTTACGACTATATTTTTGCGCGGCATCTTAAGCCGCTGCAGCGGGTAGTAGCCCTCCGCATCTATAAGGGCCGCCTGGAAGTAGATCACGTCGATATTCCCCGCGCCCTGCAGCGAAAAGGCCAGCAGCCAGGCATCCACCGCCAGGCGCTGGCTGGCGGTTAGCCCATCCAGGCGGGCCAGGCGCCGGATGGTGTCCTGGTCCAGGTGCCGCGGCTTGCTTTGCGGCCGCGGCTGCGGGCGCCGGCCTTTAAGCAGTCCGGCAAAGGGATCGCCGCCCAGCTGGTCGGGGTAGGTTCGGGCGGCCTCGTTGTAGATGGCTTTCAAAGTGCTAAAGATATGCCGGATAGTGCCAAAGGCATAGCCCCGCCCATCCAGGTAGGCCAGGAAGCGGCGCAGCACCGGGTAGCTGATCTGGTCCATGGCCACCGGGCCGCCGTGCCAATCCTCCAGGCGCTTAAGCGCTGCCTGGTAGACGCGCCAGTTGCCCAGCTCGCCGGCCTCGCGCTGCCTTTCCATCACTTCCCGGGCGTAGGCCGAGAAAGTAGGCAGCCCGCTGGGCCGCTCCCAAGCAGTTTTAAAAGGCAGACCTTGCGCTTCCGCTGCCTGGAGCTGCTGCTGCAATTCAATTAGGCGCTGCTGCAGATAGACCTGGAGACGTTTCCCACCGGGATGGCTGGCGCGCAGTTCGCTCTTTCGGGCGTTCCAATCCCTTTCGGCCGCATGGTACCCGGTGGCCCTTAAATGCTGATGGCCTTGGTAGCGGATGTTAAAGTAGAGCGGGTAGCCCTGGGTGGTGGGCCTGCGCTTCTTTAATAAGGTGAGACTGATGCGGGCCATTATGTTCCTTTTACGTTCCTTATCCGTTCCTTATTTTCTGCTCGCAGATGTTCGCGGATGTTTACGGATGCAATATAAAACGGGTTTATGAAAGAGGCCTTATACAACGCAAAAGCCCCGCCAGCGCTGGGCTGACGGGGCTTTTATTTTAAGTCGGGATGACTGGACTCGAACCAGCGACATCACGTCCCCCAGACAACGAACTTAAAAGGTATAAAATGCCTATTTACAAGGTTTTACAACCTATCAAAAAAGCTATGTTCCTTGCTCGTTCCTTGTATTTTTTAAAAAAAAGCCAGGGCTGGCGGCGGGCTACCCGTTTGAGTCCCCAGTTAAACTTTAATTTAATTTAATTGGATTTCTATTTTGGCCGCCGCCGGCTCCTGGCTTAGGCCTATAAAAATAGGGCGATTTTTTGCTTCTAACACACAAAAACCCCTCCCGCCGGGGCGAAAGGGGTCGTAATTCAAAAACAAAGTGGCTGTAAAGATACCACATCTGGCGGCCGGGAGCACTTTTGGCCGGCCGGCCGAAGCCCTCTATATAGGTACGCGCGTGCGCGCGGAGGGCTAACCGGGATTTTCCAGGGCGTAAAGCCGGGCGGCCAGCTGCGGGATGGGGATGCTGACGATGCTGCCCGCGGGGTAGCTGCGCTCAAGGGTGGTCTCTTCTACTTCCAAGGTATTAAGCGCACTGGTCCAGGCGGCGGCGAGCACAAGCTCTTGCGAGTAGCCGGTGGTGGGATCTATTAAAGCTATGCGGTCGCCGCTATTGGCTATATCACTGCCGGCGGACGATTCTAAGGCTATGCTGGTGATGTCGCCCGAAAGGGCGGCATTGGTACGACCGGCGGGAAGGTGGTTATCCTGGATACGATTCGCGCGTTTGAAGTAACGGTTGTTGCCGCCGGCATTGCCTCTCCGGCCGATGTCTTCGGCCAACTCGCTGCCCAGGCTGGGTCCGCTGCTGGTGTCGAACTGATCAATTTGCACAAAAGTACCTTCCAGCTCTCCCACATCGGTATGATAGGTGGCGCGCATTAGGGTGAAGCCATAGTCGTCCATATTGAAGACCCGATGCAAATTGGGTCCGGTGTAGCCAATAAGGGTTATATCGTACTTTCGGAGCGCCTGCTGCTGACCGCGGTGCAGGGCTGCCATGATTAAGGTAGTTAAAGTGCCCTGGAGGCCCGTACCGTCGAATCGCCGCCAAACGGCGCTGGGTTGATAATTGGGCGCTTGGTAAGACAAAAGCACGCCCTCTATCAGCCTGCGGTCTGGCAGCTCTATTTGGTAGCTGCTGCTCGCATTGGTGCCAAAGTTAAGCCTCACGGTGTCATTATTGACTACGCTGGTGTAATTTAATTCTAAGAACCCCTTAACGGTGCCTACTGTCGTATTGGATAGCGGCTGGCCCGAATGGGTGTAAAAATCGGCTGTAACCTGCACCTGGACCAAGCCAAAAGTAGGCACGGAGGGCGTCCTGATGTCGAAGTACATGCCTTGCGCGCCGGATAGTGCATAAAAGGTATGCGTAGGTGCCCCGGGATCGTAAGCTATGCGGGTGTAGGTCTGGGCCTGGCTAAAGCCGCCCCAGGCGCCATTGGCATAGTATTGCGAGCCAACTTGCAGAAAGACATTAAACTCGATTAAAAAGGTACTGGGCCAGCTGAAATTTTGCGCATCAGCCCCTACATCGAGCCGAAGCTGCAGCCCATCCGCGCTGGTGCTGGCGGGGATAGTAAG
>JAVLBR010000236.1:0-2885 GCA_031581125.1 Schleiferiaceae bacterium
GACTTTATAGACAGACACTACTTAGCTCTCTTTTAATTTCGTAAGGATTTCTTCGCCGATGGCCAGGGCCGCCGTGGCGGCGGGGGAGGGGGCATTTAGCACGTGCACGGTGTTACCGTGGCGGATAATTTCGAAATCGTCCACGAGCGCCCCGTTGGCCCGCAAGGCCTGAGCCCTTACCCCCGAGCGGGTGGGGCGGATATCTTCAAGCTGGAGGTCGGGGATCAATTTTCGGAGGGCCTTGAGGAAAAGCCGCTTGGAAAAAGCACGTTGGTATTCCTCCAGGCCTTTGGCGGGATGCTGCAGAAAAAGCCGCCAGGTACCGGGATAACTGAGCGCTTGGAGGGTATCGCGCCAGCTAAAGGCCGTCTTGGAATATCCCTCTCGCTTAAAGGAGAAAACCGCATTGGGACCGCATTCCACGCTGCCATCGGTCATCCGGGTAAAGTGCACCCCCAGAAAGGGGAATTCCGGATCGGGTACGGGGTAGATAAGGTGCTTTACCTTGTGCCGGGCCGCCTCGGTGAGTTCGTAATAATCGCCCCGGAACCCCACGATTTCGGCATCGAGCTTAGCTCCGTCGGATTTTGCCAGGCGATCGGCCTGCAGGCCCCCACAAAAGACCATCTGCCGGGCAGGGAAAAACCCCTGGGCAGTAAGCAGTCCATCCTGGCCGTCTTCAGCTACACTTTCCAGCACCTCCGTTCCCAGGTGTATTTTACTCTGGGGGTTGATCTGCTGGACGGCGGCGGCGAGCTTTTCGCAGAGTTGGCGGTAATCAATGATACCGGTTACGGGTACCCGGATGGCTTTAACGCCCCGGGCGTGCGGTTCAATTTCCTGGATCTGTTCGGGGCCTATCATTTGGATGCCCTCCGTACCATTGGCTTGGCCGCGCTCAAAAATCTTTTCGAGCATGGGCACTTCCGCGGGTTCAGTGGCCAGAATGATCTTTCCACACACCTCGTGGTCTACGCCATGTTCCCGGGCAAAGTCTACCAGCAAATGGCGGCCCCGATAACAGTTGCGCGCCTTAAAGCTGCCGGGCTTGTAATAAATGCCCGAATGGATTACCCCCGAGTTTCGGCCGGTTTGGTGCTGGGACAGGGAGGTTTCTTTCTCAAAAATACCTACCCGGTGCTCGGGGTGTTCTTTCTGGTATTGATAGGCGGTGGCCAGTCCTACCACGCCGCCCCCTACTACGGCTAAATCATAAGTCTCTTTCTGCATGTGCTGCGCCTTTGGCTTGCAAATTAACGCAGTTTATCCGGCTTTTTGAGGGTAAATACCCGCGAGATGTTGAAACCAAAGTGCAGATCGCCATCGGCCCAGGAACCTCTATTTTCCGCAAAGACATAGGGCTCGGCTATGCCCTGGGCGTTGGAGACAAAAAGATGGAAAACGTGCCCGCCCGTCTCGATGACGTAGCCGATGGAGAGGTTGTTGTTGTAGTCTTTCAGGGTATTGGTGGCGGGGTCCAGATACTGGTTGGGGTTAAACTGATGGACGTACTCCAGGGAAATGGCGTGCATGTTGGTGATTTTATAGCGCCCTGCCACCCCCAGCGCAAAGACGGAGTTGTTGTCGCTTACCTCTTCTACGAGGTTGCTGTGCACCAGGGTAGGGACCAGCTCCATGGAAAAGTCCGAACTAAATTTCCGGGCGATGACTAGCTCATTGACGTATCGCATCCGGTTGGCGGTATTGCGGGGCAGGTCATCATTGTAGCGCTGTCCCGAATAGTAGGCGGCCGAGAAGCCCGTAATGCTTACGGGACTGCTTTGCTCACCTTCACTTTGCCGAAGGAGCCGGTACTTGGCGTAGGCATGGTACGTTTTTAAAAAACCAGTACGGCCCAGGCCTACGTTGAGCCAGTCGTAGGGGGAATAATCCAGGGTAAGCATCACCTGGGCATTGTCCAGGCCCAGGAAATTGTAGAAGAAGTCATTGTTAAAAGCGCCGAAGCGATGCATAAAAGTGTACTGGAGCACCCCTTCCGCCGGCATCTCATTGCTTTGGAGATTGACCACCTTGGTGCCTTTAAAGGTGGCTATGGTATAGCGGGTCTGCTCTTCTGCTTCTTCTTCTAGCTGGGCGAGGAGGTCATCCTGAGCGTGTAAAAGAGGAGATAGGGCCAGGCACAAGCCCCCGATCAAAAAATGGCGTCCTTTACTTATCATAATCTATATTGACCGTTACTTCTAGGCGGTTATTGATATTGTCTTTTTTACCGGCCGGTATTTCTATTTGGTAGTCGCTGGCTTTGAGGTAAAACTGGCTGTGGAGGTGGACCTGCTCGTCTTTGACGGTAAGGGTAACCTCTTCGGAGAAGGGGTTTTCGACGCCGTGCATTTTCATCTTACCTTCCAATTTCAGTTGATATTCTCCGGCTTGCTTGAGGTTAATGGCCTCGGTGTTGCTGATGCGGCCTTTGAAAGTAGCATTGGGGTACTGGTCGCTCTCCATGTAATTTTCGTTGAAGTGCTCCTGCATGAGGGCTTTTTCGAAAACAAAGCCCCGGATAGGCACCAGGAAAGCAAATTTCCCGCTCTCCAGGTCCATCACGCTGGAAACTTGCTTGTTGATGGCCTCGATGTTTTCGATCTTGGCGTCGGAAAAGAATTTCACCTTACCGCTGCGGGTACTCAGTTTTTGACCACTTAGGTTTATTACCAGCGCGGTGAGGACGATGGTGAGGGCTGCTTTTTTCATGGGATGATGTATTTAGAGGGTTAATGGCCCACGGGGGACCGGTTATTAGTAGCTAGTGTCTGTCTATAAAGTCCGATAGCTGCGTTATGCTTGCTTTGAAAACAGTCATCCCGAAAGCATTCGGGACTCCTTGATTTTCAAAGCTACGTCTCGCCAGTGGCGAGACTCTCGAA
>JAVLBR010000237.1:0-2872 GCA_031581125.1 Schleiferiaceae bacterium
CGAGACTCATCTCGCCAGTGGCGAGACTGCGCTTTTATCGTCCTCTCGCGCCTCCGCGAAAACATCGAGACAGGCCCCGAATGCTTTCGGGGCGGGCGTTGACCAATTTTCTGGCTCAGATACTGGACTGTATGGACGGACACCACTTAAGCTAAACGGGAAAAGAAAAAGCCCCACCTAATGGCAGGGCTTTAAACGCTTTAGTTGGGCAAGAGGAGGCTTTTATTCGCCTTTCACGTACACTTTAACGGTTTTGCTCATGCTTTTGCCGTAAGAGCGGTGGTAGCCGTCGGCAAACTGCATGGTGAGCGCGTGCTTCCCGGCAGGTAGGTTGAGGGTATCGGCCGTTTGCCCGCCGCCGTAGTGGATGTGGGTGCTATCCGCAGGCAGCGCTTCTCCCTTAGGCGTGTAGCTGTGATTGATAAGGAGGTGATGGTGCCCTTTACCGGGATTAACCTCTCCGGCAGGTTCTACCTCCATTCCACTCACTTCGTAAGCAAAGGCCACGGGATTGGTCAGGGTGTCTCCGTCGGCAATATGGCCGAAATCTACGGAAGCATTGGCCGGTACATCGGGCAGCTGCCCTTTGCTATCGCCTTCCGCTTTTTCTTCCGCTTGGGCGTTTTGGTCTTTTGTTTCCTCTTCACCGCTATTTTGGGAAGCGGTGTTTTGGCAGCCGGTGAGCATTACACCCGCTAAGGCAAGAGAAAAGAATACTTTTTTCATGGGTTTGGCTTTTACAATTTTGCTTCAAATGAGCATCAAAGGTATTGAAAATTCAGGGGTTTGGCAGGATGCTCGCCCCCCTTTAAAAGGGCTTAAAGCATACGAGCAAATAAATCTCTCCAGGAAAGGACTAATTTAAATAGAATGCTTTTTATATTAGCGGCGATAATGGTGATATATGGAATACCTGGGCAGCAATATTCGGCATCTCCGCAAAGCACGCGGCTGGACGCAAGCACATTTGGCCGACAGGCTGGAAGTAAACCGCAGCTTGATAGGCGCTTATGAAGAGGGCCGCAGTGAACCTCGCCTGGCCACCCTGCAGCTCTTGGCGCATCTCTTTGGGGTACCGCTGGGAGACTTGATCGAAAAGCCGCTGGACGGGCGGGCCCCCCAGCCCTACCAACAAAAGCTGCGGGTGCTGCCCGTGGCCATTAATCAGGCCGGAGAAGAGGAAATTTCCCTCATCCCTCAGAAGGCGGCCGCCGGCTATACCCGGGGCTATGCAGATACCGAATATCTGGACCAACTACAGACGGCCCGCCTGCCCCTGCCGGAACTGCAGCAGAGCGGTACCATTCGCATTTTTCAGATCGAGGGAGACAGTATGCTGCCCGTGCAGCCGGGCACCTACGTCATAGGCGAGTACGTGGAAAACTGGCAGGGCATCAAAAGCGGGCAGTGCTATATCCTGCTCACCTTGAGCGATGGCATCGTCTACAAAAGGGTGAATAATGAGGTCGCCGAAAAAGAACGCTTGTGGCTCCGCAGCGATAATCCCGAATACGAGGCTTACGGACTGCCCTTAAGTGAGGTTTTGGAAGTATGGCGGGCCAAGGGGGTATTGAGCTTCGAGCTGCCCGACCGGGAAGGTCACTACGAAATTCAGAACCAGCGATTGCTCCAGATGCTGGATGAGCTACGGGCGCAGGTGCAATCTCTGCACGCGAAAGTAGATGGCGCCGGCTCATGAGTAAAGCCCCTTATCAAAAGGGCCGCGGTGCCCAGATGGATCCACAAAATCGCTTTGAAGCGCGCAGCTACCAAACGGAAGATAGCTTTCGGGAACATCTGCACCGAGAAGGGGAAGACCCCGCCCAGCCCCGTAAAACCCGCTACCTCAAGGTGTATCCGAAAAGCATTGTAAACCGGGTGAACAGCCCCGATATAGGCCGCGCCTGGAGCATGAACCCGTACCAGGGCTGCGAGCACGGCTGCAGCTACTGCTATGCGCGCAACAGCCATCAGTACTGGGGCTATAGCTCGGGACGGGATTTTGAGCAAACGGTACTGGTGAAAGAAAAGGCCGCGGCCCTGCTGGAACGAACCCTTCAAAAGCCTTCCTGGAAACCGGACCCCATTATGCTCAGTGGCAATACCGACTGCTACCAGCCGGCCGAGCAGCAGTTTCAAATAACCCGGCAAATGCTAAAAGTGCTGCAAAAATACCGCCAGCCCGTGGGTATTATCACCAAAAATGCGCTTATAAAACGCGATATAGACTTGCTTGCGCCCATGGCGCGCGAGGGACTGGTGCACGTGGCCCTTTCGGTAACCACCCTGGATGAAAAACTACGGGGCCGCCTGGAACCCCGCACGGCGGCTATCCGCCAGCGGCTTAAGACCATCGAGCTATTGGCACAAAATGAGGTGCCCGTGCAGGTAATGATCGCTCCCGTGATCCCGGGGCTCAACAGCCACGAGATCATGGCCATAGCCAAGGCAGTAAGGGCGGCCGGTGCCTCCGCCATCGAACATACCATGGTGCGCCTTAATGACACTTTAGGCCCGCTCTTTCTGGACTGGGTAGCGCATCACTACCCGGATAGGCTGGAAAAGATCAAACATGGTATAGAAGCCACCCACGCCGGCCAGCTTAACGATAGCCAGTATGGCCGCCGGATGAAAGGCGAAGGCCCGGAAGCCCAGGCGGTGAAACAGACCATGGCCCTGGCCCGAAAGAAATATTTTGAGGGAGTTCACATGCCCCCCTACAACCGGGAAGCCTTTCTGCGCGTCCCCAAAGGCCAGTTTAACTTGTTTGACTGAAAGTGGGGGGCGACTTTTAGCACGAGCCAGGCTATTGGGCTAGGCTGAGGCTTAACCAAAATGATACCCTAATTTGTGCCATCGGAGGAAAGGTTAT
>JAVLBR010000238.1:0-2867 GCA_031581125.1 Schleiferiaceae bacterium
TGAGGCGAAGGCTGACGGTAGGGCAGCGGGCCAGGCGTTCTATGCTTTCTGGTGCCCGAGGGGTTGTAGCCTCGCCACAGGCGAGTTCTCCCAGGAAAGTAAAAATGCTCCCCAAAGCCCTAACGGAAACTACGGGTTTACCCATAGTTACCTACCTGCCAGGCCTTTGAGGGGCTCACCCCCGCTCTCCCCTCCTGGTTCAGGAGGGGCAGGGGTGGTCGTTACCGATGGGACGCGAAAATCGCCCAGAAGGCCCAAATGCCCAATCTGCGCTCCGCCCGGCCAAGCCCCAGCGGGGCTTAATCTTGGTAGCTTGGCCGGCCACAAACCGCGGCCCCGGCCTCCGGAGGAGGCCAAATCCATTATGATGGGGCGCTGACGCTCCCTTTGTTTTTTACCGCCCCGCAATCCTGCGGGGCAGGCGAAAGACAAAGAGGGCGCGAGGAGGTAACGCAGCGTGCCTCGCCAAGGGGCGATATAGACGCAGCGATGTCGCGGCGGTCGCTGCGTTATTTTTTTAAAAGCCATGGTACATAACCTGCGCTCCGCCTGGCCAAGCCCCAGCGGGGCTTAATCTTGGTAGCCTGGCTGGCAACAAATCGCGGCCCCGGCCTCCGGAGGAGGCCAAATCCATTCTTTTGGAGCGCTGAGCAAAACTTCGGTTTTGCTCAATGGAATGGGGCTTGGGGAGCGCTGCCGTACCTGGGGTAAAACCCCAGGCTTTTGGGCGCGAGGTTTACAACCTTGGCCAGTGGGGCGCAGGCATTGCGGGCGCAAAACCTTTGGTGTAAGGTTTCGGGAAGGTTTCTCTTGACTTGATCGCGCTCCCCGCTCTGGCAAAATCCTGCCTTTACCATTTCCACAATTTAACAGTTAAACCATATCTGCTCATCAAGCCCGCATCACATTTGGCCGCCAGGCCCTAAGTAGTGTTTGTCCGTACTGTCCGGTGTCTTGTCTAGAAAGTTCAAGAACGAGGCGCGAGAGGACGATAAAAGCGCAGTCTCGCTACAAGCGAGATGAGCATTTTGAGGACAATCGTCTCGCCACGGGCGAGAGACTTTATAGGCAGGCCCTATACATCCAGCAGGGTTTTCAGGCGCTGGTAGCCCGCCCGGCTTACCGGCACCTGTTCTTGGTTTTGCAGGCGGGCCAGGTGGTCGTTTTTGCCGTAGGGATCGATGCGCTGCACCTGGCTCAGGTTGATCAAGTGCGAGCGGTGCACCCGTAAAAATTGCTGCGCGGGCAGGCGCTCTTCAAAGTAGCGCAGGGTTTTCTTTTGCATAAACTTGCCCTGCTCGGTGCGGATCAGCACGTAGTCGCCATCGGCCTCCAGGCGGATCAACTGCTCGTAGGGAATAAGCCGGATACGGCCGCCGTCCTTGATCACCAGGCGATCGCGCCGTTCCTGCAGTGCTGGCGATTGCTGGAGGCGCTCCGCATTTTGGCGCAGGTGCTGGGGCTGGGCTAGAAACTTTTCTACCGCCTGCTGGAAGCGCTCCTCGGAAAACGGCTTGAGCAGGTAATCCACCGCCTGCGCCTCAAAGGCCTGCAAGGCGTACTGATCAAAGGCGGTGGTAAAGATCACCGCGGGGCGCTCTTCTTCCAGCAGTTCCAGCAGCTCCAGGCCGCTCAGCTTGGGCATTTGGATGTCCAGGAAAACCAGATCGGGCCGGTGTTCCTGAATGGCCTTGAGGCCGGCAAAACCATCGTGGTACTGCCCCACTACTTCGATCTGCTCGAAAGGGGCCAGGTGCTCGGCCACCAGGCCACTGGCCAGGGGCTCGTCGTCTATGATGAGGGCTTTACATTTCATTTTGCGGTAGGCTTATTTGGACTTTAAAGATAGCCGCTTCCCGGGAAACGCGCAGCAGGTCGGTACGGCCGTACTGCAAGTACAGACGGCGGTTTACCGAGCGCAGCCCAAAACCGGTGCCGCCCGGCCGGGTGGGCTCCTCTGGATCGTAGGGATTGCTGATGGCGATGTGGAGCTTGCGGGCTTCGCTCCAGGCGGCCACGGTGATAAGCGTTTCGCCGGTGGTGCCGTACAGGCCGTGTTTCACGGCGTTTTCCACCAGGGGCTGCAGCAGCAGGGGCGGCATCAGGCGCTGGCGGGCGGCCTCGCTTAGGTCCTGCTCCACCCGCAGGCGATGCCCAAACCGCACCTGCTCGATGGCCAGATACAACTGGAGGTGCTCCCATTCCATGTCCAGGGAGATGAGCTTATCGTCCCCCTGCCGCACCGTGTAACGAAAAAAATCCGAGAGTTGCTGCATCATTTGCCGGGCGCGGCGGGGGTCGCTGCCTAGGAGGGCATTCACCGAGTTGAGGCTATTGAAGAGAAAGTGGGGTTGCAATTGCTGGCGCAGTTTGTAGAGTTCCGCTTCGCGGCTCAGCTGTTCTAACTCGCTGCGGTGGCGGTCTTTTTCCAGTTTTTCCTGGAGGCGCTGCCAGAGGGTGGTGATGGCACTGATGCTGTAGAGCAGGATCAGCATTACCAGGCCCCGAAAAAGCCGCGTATCCCAGAGCCATTGCTGGAAAGGCGCGCTCTCGCGCCCCAGGCTTTGGAGGATCTTGATGCCGGCCCAGGGGGCCAAATGTAAACTCCCCCAAACCAGCAGCGGCAGCAGCAAAAGCAGGCCTATCCAGCGTTGGAAGTTGAGCCGGAGGGTGCTGAGCCCGTTGACCAAGCCGTAGACCAGCTAGCCCAGCAGCAGCCATTGCAGGACGGCGTCTACCAGCGCCGGCACGCTTTTCAGTGCATAAAACTGGGTGGTGGCCAGCCATTGCCCACCGGCTAGAAGCATAAGGGCCCCGCCAAAGAGCAGGCCACCGCGGCTGGAAGAGAGGGGGTTTTGGGGCATGAT
>JAVLBR010000239.1:0-2860 GCA_031581125.1 Schleiferiaceae bacterium
GTCTCGCCACTGGCGAGAGCGGACTTTATAGACAGACACTAGCTTAGTCGCCGTCTGCGTCCACGTAGTCCACCCGAATATTAAGAGCCTGCAGCATGTCTACCTTCAGGTATACCACGTTGACCTGGAGGGCATCGTAGGCCTCTAGCATAAGGGGGTTTTGGGAGCGGACGGCCGAGGCAAAACTGGGGGGTAAGGCTTTTATTTTTTGCCGCGCTTGGGCAAACTGCGTTACAATGGCTTCGCTGAGTAAGCGGTCGTTGTGCCGGGTTCCTAAGGTGTCCAGGTAGCTCTTAAGACTGGGGCCCCTGCGTGAGGCCAGCTCGCTCTGGCCGGTAAAAAAAGCGGTGCAGGCATCCAGGCTGGCCAGGGCCAGGCTGCGGGAAAGGGTGTCGCTGAAGGGGGCTTCTACAGCCTGGGCGCGGGTAGTGCCAGAAAAGACGCCCGCGGGGATGCCTATTTTACCGGCGCGTAGTTTCCGCTCGTAGTAGTAGATGTAGTCGTTCACCAGTTGGTTTACGGAGGCGGTGGCGGAAGCGCCGTCTGCCGCTATGAAGCGGCTGCGGCCGCCGCTTTCCCACTGTTCCATTACCTGTTTACTCAGGTTTTCAAGCCGGGCAGTAAGGCGGAGCAGATACTGGCCCCGCCCTGGGTTTTCCTGGAAGTGGCGGACGGTAGCGGTAGGACGGCCCTTGGCGGCCAGAAGGTAGTCCAGGGCGGGAAATCCTTGCTCGTCAAAAGTGGAGGGCAGGCTAAGATCGACGTTGCCCCCTTGTACATTGGCCTCCAATTGGCCGGTATCTACCGGATACACATTGGTGTAGTTAGCAAGGCCCAGGGCCTCTGCTGCAGGCGTGGGTAGAGGGGCTACTGCCTGCCAGCGCAGGTAAGCCGTCCGAAAATCACGGTAGAGCTGTTGGTGACCGGAGACGCTGGGCTGGCTCACAAAATTCTGCGCGCTTTGCTCTAATTGGCTTACCGCGTCCTCGAAGGCGTGGTAGCGCGGTTCGATGATGTCGTTAGCCCAAAATTGTAGAAGGGCGCCGCGGTTTACGGGGTCGCTCTGGGAGGTCTCGGGCGCTGGGGTATCCTGACAGCCCCAAGTACCGGCGACCAAGAGCAAGCACACTGGAATGAAACGAGAAAAAGACATGATGGGTTTTTTGGGGTTTATTTTTACGGATACGGATGGGACCGATGAAGGCCCAAAAACGCCCTGCCTGCCCTTAAAACAGACAGGGCGTCCTACCGATGCAAAGGAGTGGTTATACTTGTGATGGATCAAAGCTGAAGCGGTTTGCAATTTGCTGGGCCAGCGCCTCCAGGTCACTTGCTTGGAGGTTCCAAAAACCATCCTGATCGGGATAAGTTTGCTGGAGCATGCTTTCTACTTCGGTCTTTTCAAAATAGGGGCTATTAGTGGCTGGGTTGTGGGTAAAGCGGAGGCTGTATAAGAAGCCCATGGCTTCGGATAATTGATGAAAGGCGGTGCCTTGTTCATTATTGCGGAGGGCTTCCGCGCCGGTATTCAGATAGTGAACCGCCATGATGGCGATGAGGCGGGAGATCTTTTTCTGGATGATAGCAGCCTGGGCATCGCGCTCCCCGTATTGGCCGGCTACGATAGCGGCACGGCCCCGTTTGAAAGCATCAAAAACATCCTGGGCTATGCCATTAAAGGCGGGTTTCTGGTCTACCTTGGAGAGGTACTTATTCAGAAAATCATCGTCTTCGCCCAGGGTGGCCAAGGGGTCGGCGGCGTTGGGGGCCAGGCCAAAGACGTAGCCATAGGCCTCATCCCACTTGTGCTCCATGGTAGTGTAAGCCGCATCTGGCGCGGCAGTACCAGCGTCATTATCCCGGCGATTGTTGCCGGCATCCAAGACGCCGGGGGTAAGGTAATTGTTGATGGCTTGATCGGCCATGAGGGCGCCAATAAGGCTCTTGGCCAGCATTTGGTCGTATTCGAGGCCTTTGGCATTGACGTAGCGCACGCTGGTGCCGTCGGCGATTTGACCAGGCTGCCCGGGAGCGGCTGCCTGGTTTTGGGCGGGGAATACGGTGTTGGCTTGGGCGGAAATCCAGCTACGGAAATCGGCGCGGATAGCCGCGGTTTCGGTGGCATTGCTGGCAAAGTAAAGGGCTGATGCGGCCGTTTTGCTTTGCAGGCTTTTTTGGCTGTTGTTCAGAGAAGTTTCGTCAAAGGGTGCCACATCCCCGCCATTGGGCCCTTGATTGGCGTATTGAGCCAGGAGCGTAGCGGAATCTTTGCTGAAGTCCAGCATGCCGTTGGCTAGTTCCATGGCCATCTTGAGGCGGATGGTTTGGCCGGGGAAGGCTACTGTGGAGCTGCCTTGACGTTCAAACTGGTAGCTAGCGGGAACATTGAGCTGGTTGGAGGGCTCCTTGTTTTCTTCTTCGCAAGCAGCCAGGGCGATTAATAAAAGGGTGGGCAGGAGCGTTTTGCGGAGTAAGTGCATTTTAAATTTATTTAGACCTGTTAAAAACAAATTGCGCTGGCAAAACTAGGAGCCGACCTTTTATTGACCAAGCTTATTTAGAAAATTTTTAAATAGTTATGCAAGTTACTGATTATAAGAGGTTAAACCGATATGGTGGCGGTTTGCCTACCTATCCAGCGGGCTTTTACAGGATGGCGAGCAAGGCCATGGGGGGCCCTAAAGCATGATATGCCCACTATGCATGCCTTGAAAACTTAGGCTATGGCCCGGTTAGGACGACTTTATGGTTTGAATTTGACAAGCTGGCTGCTTTCCTATTAGCGCGTTTTACTGATGATGAACCTGATTAGTGTCTGTCTATAAAGTCCGATAGCTGCGTTATGCTTGCTTTGAAAACA
>JAVLBR010000017.1:0-22831 GCA_031581125.1 Schleiferiaceae bacterium
GCAGAACCACTGGCGCGCCTGGCTGAAGGTGGCTATTCACCACTACACCAACGCAGCCCGAAGCCGGAACAACCGGACGCCCCTGGCCCCTGCGGCGCCTCTGGACAGTGCCGCCGGACATTACGCCGATCTCCTGCGCGACGACTATAACCTAAGCCACCGCTACCCAAAAGCCAAGTGGCGCCACCCGGCCGACCGGATCGCCTACTGGGGCGGCGATTATCGCGGCACGGCCGAAAACCTGGCGCGGCTCCCCCTTTGGGACCTGGGGCCGGAAAGCCACTATCAGCTTACCGAAAAGGGCCAGTATCAGCTCCCCTCCGGTCAGCCCGTGCTTAATCGAAGCTATGCAGATATGGCACAGAATGTGGTACAGGGTTGGATGGATAGTTCCGGCCACCGGGCTAACTTACTGGGCTCCTTTACCCACCTGGGGCTGGGGGTAGCCCGGTGGGCCCGTCCTTCCGAAGCACCCCCGCAAGTGATCATCGTTCAAAACTTTGGCAAACCATGAAAAAGCTCCTTCTCCTTCTGACCATAAGCTTCGCTTTCAATACTTTGGCACAAAAAGTACGGCTGGCTAGCATTCAAACCATAGACGATTACCAAACCGCCCTGAAAATAGCCCGCGATAAGGAGCAAATGCTGCTGGTGGTGCTCTACGGGAGCGGTGGCGGCTTGCGCCAAATGTATGAGCGCGATGCCTTTAAAGACCGGAAAGTAGAAGCAGCCCTGGCGCCCTACCTGCCCCTGGCCATAGATGTCCGCAAGGAGATGGGCAGCCGCTGGACGGAGCTTTTTCCCCCCGCTAAACTCCCGGCCTTTTACTGGCTTACCGAAGATGAATTTCTCCTGGCGCTGCGGGGAGGGGTGTTGCCGGCCGATTCGCTGGCCGCTATCAGTGAGCGCCAATACCAAAACCGGGAACGCTTCAAAACCCTCCGTACGGCCTACCAAAAAAATGAACTTAGCGACGGCCAGTGGCAGGAGTTGATCCGCCTCCACAGTCTAAATTTTAGTTTCCGGGAAACCCTTTTACTGGCCTTGGAATACCTCAATGCCCAGCCCGAAAGCGAACGCTACACGCCTCCGCAAGCCGCTCTCCTTACCGAATACGGGCTGGACCTCGAAACGCCTTACCCCCGCCAGGTGGCCCAGCATCAAAAAGCCCTGGAAGAAGCTTTACCGGATTTTACCTACGCCGATTTTTACCAAAAGGCCTACAGCTACAACCTGGACCTGGCCATTATCAATGAAGACTCCGTCTTGCTGCAAAAAATAGCCGATGAATTGCTTCCCCTGGCCCCATCGGAAAAAGAGAAATCGCACCCGGTGCTGGCTACCTACCGGCTCTACGCCCAGGAAACGGGCCAGTATGCCTGGTGGCGCCGAGGCGCCTTGACCGCTGCCGCAGGCATGCGCGCCGATAGCGCTGGCCAACTGCTCTACGAAGAGGCTTTTGCCCTGGCCGATGGCTACGAAGACAGCAGCGCCACGGAGGCCGCCTACCACCTGGCCGGCGCAGCGCTGGAGAAAAAGACCTTTTTTAAAGCCGCCATGCTGCGGGCTTATCTGGCCCATCAAACCAGCCGCCCGGAGGAGGCGCGCCGGGCCCTAGGCAAAGCCGCCGCCCTGGCCGTGACGGAAAGCGAACGTAAAAATGTAGCTGCCCTGAGAAAGATGATCCAATAAAAAAAATGGAGGACCAGTGGGGAAACCATCCGCTGGCTACAGAGGCCATTGTCCCCCCCTCACCTCCTGGCTGGCCCGGTAATCCTTTCTTCCTGAAATCCAATACCCGTAAGAGCGTGAGCAGGTAAGACCAACCCCTACCTTCCGATCATAACCGCCCTTGCCCACTTTACACTTTCACCGCTGCTCCTTTGCGCTGTTCTATGGCCTGCATGATGAGCGGGGCGTGGGCCCGGGAATTTTCGATAAACCACTTTTGGGTTTCCAAACCACCACAAACCACGCCCGCCAGGTACAGCCCTTCCACGTTGCTTTCCATGGTATCGGGGTTATAAGCTGGTATCATGCTGTTTTCGGCATCCAGCTCCACGCCCAGCTTTCGTAGCATGTCAAAGTTGGGCCGGTAGCCCGTAAGGGCCAGGACAAAGTCGTTTTCCAGCGCAAAGGACTTCCCTTGCTGCTCCACCACCACCTTATCGGGCTCTACGGCCGTAAGCTCCGCTTCAAAGTAAGCTTTGATGGAGCCCTCTTCTATGCGATTGACGATATCGGGCCGGGCCCAGTACTTCACCCGCTGCGAAATTTCGGACTCCCGCACCACCATGGTCACCTCTTGCGCTCCCTTGCGCCAGGTTTCCAGCGCAGCATCCACGGCAGAGTTGCGAGCCCCTACCACCACCAGGCGCTGGCGGAAATAAGGATGCGGGTCATCATAATAATGCCGCACTTTGGGCAGGTCTTCTCCGGGAATGTTGAGCTTATTTTCTTCGTCGTAAAAACCGGTAGCCAGTACCACATTGGCCGCTTTGTAGGTTTTGCGGGCCGTTTTTACCTGGTAAGCTTCCGTTTGGGGGCTTATATCTTCTACCGGCTCGTAAAGGCCTATATCAAGGTCAAATTTCATGGCCACCCGGCGGTAGTATTCGATGGCCTCCGCGCGGGTGGGCTTCGCATTGTGCGATACAAAGGGCACATCCCCTATTTCCAATTTATCCGAGGTGGAAAAAAAGGTCATGTTGAGCGGATAGTGGTAAAGGCTGTTTACCAGCAGTCCCTTTTCTACGATACGGTAGCTCAGTCCTCTTTTTTGCGCTTCTATGCCGCAGGCCATACCTATGGGGCCTCCGCCTATGATTAGTACATCTAGCATGCGTTTGATCTATTCGGTATACCAATTACAAAAGTAACGCATCTCCCGCGCCCTGGTTCCCCCTTCCCTGGGGCCGGAACTCATGGGTGGGCCTTTCGGCCAAATGTGCTTCTTCCCGCCACAAGCGGGTATGCTTTAGTCGCCTGGAGCGGCAACGCCGCAGCATATTTTGTTGTTATAACATATCCAAGCTGCAGAGGGGCTTCGACTTCGCTCAGCCTAAACAACCGTTTTTTCCAACACAAAGGTTAAGGAAATCCCCTACCGTTTGTTGCCCTGAGCGGAGTCGAAGGGCCCTGAGCGGAGTCGAAGGGCTTCATTATCAACGATTTAACATTCCAAATATGACCAAAATTTTGATACGTCCAAAAGGTTTCCCAAGATTTAAGTAGCTAACAGCAAAAAGGAGGGAAACGCTCTCCCCTACCGACGGGATCGGTTGCAATACCTTTTTGGGCTGCAGCAAAGAAGTACGAAGCGTATTCAGAGGGACCATTTAGGTAGGTTACGATAGGCTCCTTAGCACCACCAAACACCCTCTATCGAAAAGATGTCAACTTGCAGAATGCTAGTAGATTATGAATTCCGTTGTTTAAGAGCCTCCCTGGAGCGGCACTGCCGCAGCATATCCTGTGGGTAAAACAAGGGTGCGCTGCACTCGAAGAGGTTAAATTGTTGAACTGGGTAACTGTTTAACTGATAAGGGTCGTGCGGCAGGTGAGGGAAGCGTAAACGCTAGACATTCGATCGCTGCGCTTTTGGATTTTGGACGAGAAGGGTCGATTTACAGAAGTTTGGGGCGCTTTACTCTTACTCATCTTTAATGGCAAAGGCCCCCAAACCCCCCAAGGGGGCTTAGCACCTGCAACCCCATCAAAAGATTTCAATTACGAGCGGCAAGCTTCCAAGAAATAGAACTCCGGCGGTCCAAACGCGGCCTAAAGTCCCCCTTGGGGGGATTTAGGGGGCTAAAAAACTGGAAAAGAGATAAATGATGTAGAAACATGCCCCCGTATATAACTTTCTGTCCAGAAATTGCCATAGGCTCCTTAGCACCTCCAAACACCCTCTATCGAAAAGAAATCAACTTTCAGAATGCTAATGGATTATGAATTTTGTTGTTTAAGAGCCAGGGGGCGAGCATCCCCCGGCTGAGCAATAAGCGAATGAGCCGGCAAAGGAGCTGGGCCAGGGCTGCTGATCTTGGGAATTTTAAGAGGCGGGGAAGCGTCACATTTGCCCGAGAGGGCTAAAATAGAGCGCGCGGTAAAGAAAAAAGTGCCCAGGGCCGGATTCGAACCGGCACGACCTTGCGGCCACTACCCCCTCAAGATAGCGTGTCTACCAATTCCACCACCTGGGCATTACTTTTAGAACGGCGAAGCGGACTGTCCGCTCCTAAAAAAAGCCCCTCGGGGAGGAGCTTTGGCGGTGACTCAGCAGGGGCTCGAACCCTGGACCCTCTCCTTAAAAGGGAGATGCTCTACCAGCTGAGCTACTGAGTCCTTAAAAACCTTTTCAATTTCGGGGCTGCAAATATAAGGGCACTTTTCTACTCCAGCCAAACCACCAAATGAATTTTTTAAAATTTAGGATAAAGCCCGTTTCCCGTGGCTTGAGCTACCTTTGTGCGGTATGAAAATAAGCCTTCTCGGATACATGGGAGCCGGTAAAAGTACCCTGGGAAAAGCCCTGGCCCAGCGCTGGTCGCTTCCTTTTCTGGACCTGGATGAGGTTTTCCAGGCGCAAATGGGCCTTTCCGTTGCCGAAACCCTCCGGCAAAAAGGGGAAATATACTTTCGGCGCGCCGAGCATCAGCTGCTGGAGGAGCTGCTTAGCCGTCCTCGCTTTGTGCTGGCCCTGGGCGGCGGTACGCCCTGCTATTACCAGCACATGGAGGAACTCAACGCGCATACCCACACGGTGTACCTGCAGCAATCGGTGAAGCAGCTGGCAGAAAGGCTACGCCACCAGCGGGCGGAACGCCCCCTGCTGGCCGAGATTGCAGAAGAGCAGCTGAGCGAATTCATTGCCAAACATTTATTTGAAAGACGTGCTTTTTATGAACGCGCCCAGCTTACCTTGCCCCAAAGTGCAAGCGATACGGAAGCCCAAATAGATTACCTGGAAAAACACCTTTTATGAAGCCTTTCCCCCACACGCCCCTGGAAGAAGCCATTCGCCAGCGGAGAACCGTCAAGCCCCGCGATTTTAGCGGCGATACCATTCCTAAGGCGGAAATTCAAGCGCTGCTTGAAGCGGCCAACTGGGCGCCTACGCACGGGTATACCGAGCCCTGGCGTTTTGTCGTTTTTACGGGAGAGGCCCTGGCCCGGCTGGGTACTTTCCTGGCTCAGCAAGACCAGCCCAAGCCGGAAGCGGAAGGCTTTAATGCCCAGCGGTACCAGAAGCTGGCGAGCCGCCCTACCCAGGCCAGTCACGTGATAGCCATCGGGGCCCACTTGGGAGCAAACCCCAAAATTCCGGAAATAGAAGAATTATCGGCCGTGGCCATGGCCGTGCAAAATATCTGGCTAACCGCCCATCAACGGGGGCTGGCCGGTTACTGGAGCAGCGGTGTCCTGGCTTACACCGAAGCCACCCGGCGTTTTCTGGGCTTGGCGGAGGGCGACCGTTCGCTCGGGTTTTTCTACCTGGGCTACCCCGCCAAGGAGCCGCCCCAGGGCCGGCGTTTAAGCGGCATTGACGATAAAGTAGTATGGCATTATGAGTGAAAAGCAAACCCGCGTACTGGCGCACGAACAGATCTTGCAGCGCATCCGCCGCATCGCCTGGCAACTTTACGAGGAGTTTCAAGAGGAAGAACAGCTCCTCCTGGCGGGCATTGCTTCCCGTGGCCATACCCTGGCGGGACTGCTGGCAGCGGAGCTGAAAGCGATAAGCCCCCTCCGCTGCGAAACGGTGGCCCTACAGCTGCATAAACAAGCGCCCCTTAACCAGCCCATCCAACTGGAGCCGGTGCCGCAAATGGCCTTTGAAAAGGGCTGCGTAGTGGTGGTGGACGACGTGCTTAAGAGCGGTAGCACCCTTATTTACGGCGTGCATCACTTTTTGCAGTACCCCCTCAAAAAACTCAAAACGGTGGTATTGGTAGACCGCAGCCACAAAAGATATCCCGTAAAGGCCGACTTCAAAGGCCTTTCGCTCTCCACTTCCCTGCAAGAGCACGTAAGCGTCCACCTGGAAGAAGCCCCCTACCAGGTAAGCGTATCATAAGCTTTAAGGACGAGACACCGGACCGTATAGAAATCACCAGGCTAGTGTCTGTCTATAAAGTCGGTCAGCTTCGTTACGCTTGCCCAAAAAATGCTCATTTACCTTAGTAAACTCCGCTTTTTTGGGCTGCGCAAGCCTCCCTGACCAACTTTCTAGAACAGACACTCGACTCTATGGACAGACACTAGGCTAATGCCCGTTAAGGTAGAGTGAATACCTTTGCCCTATGCAAGTACACCCCACCCATATCTCCGGCCTGGTAGTGGTCGAGCCCCGCGTGTTTGGCGATGATCGCGGCTATTTCTTCGAATCATTCAATGCGGAAAAATTCCAGGAAGCTGGTTTGGAAACGCAATTCTTACAAGACAATCAATCCCTTTCCAGCCGCGGCGTTCTGCGCGGTTTACATTTTCAACGCCCTCCCCACGCCCAGGGCAAATTAGTGCGGGTGATCAAGGGGGCCGTACTGGACGTGGCGGTAGACATCCGCAAAGGCTCGCCCACCTATGGCCAGCACCATAAACTGGAGCTCAACGCGGAAAACAAGCTGCAGTTTTACATCCCGCCCGGCTTTGCGCACGGCTTTGCCACCCTGGCCGATGAGACCGTTTTCTGCTACAAATGTACCGACCTCTACCACCCCGAAACGGAGGGCAGCATCGCCTGGAATGATCCGGATTTAAGCATAGACTGGCAGCTGGAAAACCCCGTCCTTTCCGCTAAAGATCAGCAATCACCCGATTTTGCCTCCTTCGAAAGTCCCTTTACCTACTCATGAAAAAGCTGCTCTATATTTTAGGCTTAGGGGTGATCCTCCTGGGCGTGCTTCAGATGCTGACCTACTCCAGCAGCGAGCCCGCGGATAATCAATCTAAGCAGGAACGCTTCAAGGAAGATTACGCTATTTACAGCTTGCCCCTGCCGCAATCGCTTTCTTTTGCCGGTGAACCGGTACCGATCAAAGATCTCCAAGTACGACAATCCTTTGACCGCGAGCTGCTGGTCAATACTTACTGGCAAAGCAACATGCTGCTTTTTCTCAAGCGCTCGGGCCGCTATTTTCCGGTGATAGAGCCCATCCTCATGGAACATGGCATACCGGAAGATTTTAAATATATCCCCTTAATAGAAAGTGGTTTTACGCATGTAGTTTCGCCCGCAGGGGCCGTCAGTTTTTGGCAATTCTTAGAAGGTACCGGCCGCGATTACGGCATAGAAATAAACGAAGCGGTAGACGAGCGCTATCACCTGGTAAAGGCCACCCACGCCGCCTGCCGTTATCTCAAAGACGCGCGGGAAGAACTGGGCTCTTGGACGCTGGCGGCGGCTTCTTACAACCGGGGCATCAATGGCATCCAAAAGCAAATGGAAAGGCAGCAGGCCGATGACTTTTACGACCTGCGCCTCAACCCCGAAACCGCCCGTTACCTCTACCGCCTGCTGGCCATCCGGGAAATAATGAGCGATCCAGAAGGGTACGGCTTTCACATCAAGCCCCAGGAGCGCTACCACCCCATTCCTACGCGCAGCCTGGCCGTAGATACCGGCATCGATAACCTGGGTAAATGGGCAAGCAAACAAGGGATCAACTACCGCATCCTCAAATTCCACAACCCCTGGCTGCGCCAGGCCTACCTACCCGAAAAAGCAGGAAAAACTTACCAGGTGAAAATACCCCGGGAGGGACATTATGCCTTGCAAGAGACCTTATTGCCCAAAACAAATGCAGACCTTTCACCTTTAGACACTACCCTAAGTTCTAACGACTCGCTTGCAGAGCCCGCGCGATGAAACCACCCCGCTTACCTACCATATTCAAGCAAAATCGCCCTTCCGGTTTTCAATTTCGGCCCCGTTACTACGACGAGCGCCAAGAACGGTTGGATAAATTGCGGAAACAGTACCAAAAAGAAGCAGAAATACGCCAGGAAAAAGGCTATGTAGAACGCAAGATGCGCCGCGAACGCCTGGACGGAATGTTTGCCAACCGCCGCCGGAGTGAAGTCAAGCATAGCAACCGCACCCTCCTGCTCATCATCATTTTATTGCTTTTCATCTCTTACTACCTGATTACCTGATGGCAGATGTCATTCGGCTTTTACCCGATAATGTAGCCAATCAAATTGCCGCCGGTGAAGTGGTCCAGCGCCCCGCCTCGGCGGTAAAAGAGCTATTGGAAAACAGCATTGATGCGCAGGCTACCAAAATTCAACTCACCGTAGAAGAAGCCGGTAAGAGCCGGCTCCTGGTGGTAGACAACGGCACCGGCCTAAGCGAGACCGACGCCCGCATGGCCTTTGAGCGTCACGCTACCAGTAAAATAAGCCGGGCGGAGGATATCTTTGCCATCCTCACCAAAGGCTTTCGCGGAGAGGCCCTGGCCAGCATCGCAGCCGTAGCCCAGGTAGAACTTAAAAGCCGCCCCGAAAACCAGGACCTCGGCACCTGCTTACGAGTAGAAGGAGGCAAAGTAACCCGCCAGGAGTTTTGCAACACTCCGGCCGGGACCCGGATCGAAGTGCATAATCTCTTCTACAACATTCCAGCCCGGCGCAATTTTCTCAAAAGCGACAATGTAGAACTGCGCCACATCATCGACGAATTTGAACGCGTAGCGCTGGCTCATCCCCCGGTACAGATGAGCATGGAGCACAACGGTGGCAATCTATTCGAGCTGCCCAGCCAGAATCTTCGCCAGCGCATCGTGGGGATCTTCGGAAAGAAATTCAACGAGCGGCTGGTACCCGTAGAAGAAACCACTCCCCTACTCAAACTCTCCGGCTTTATTGGTAAGCCCGAGTATGCCCGCAAGACCCGGGGAGAGCAGTTCTTTTTTGCCAATCATCGATTTATTCGCAGTGGCTACTTGCACCGGGCTGTGTGCCGGGCTTTTGAAGGCTTGCTCCCCGCGGATACGCACCCCAGCTATTTCCTTTTTCTGGAATTAGACCCGCAACGGATCGATGTGAATATTCACCCCACTAAAACGGAGGTGAAATTCGAAGACGATAAGGCCATCCACACCATTGTGCAAACGGCTGTAAAGCATGCCCTGGGACAGCACAACATCAGTCCCAGCCTGGATTTTGAAACGGAACAACAATTTACACCGCCCCGCACAGGCGCTTCCGTTAAACCGCCCGGCGTACACGTAAACCCGCATTTCAACCCCTTTGACCAAGCGAGTTCTGGCCAAAAAGCACCCCCCGGTGGCCAGGCCTCCCAGCCCCCCACCAGCAAGCAAAGCCAGGAATGGGAAAGCCTACTCAACCAGCTTCCGGAGGTACCGGACCAAAAGCAGCAGCAAACCGAGCTCCTGAACGAAAGCCAGGTCCAGGAAAAAAGGCCCTTCCTCCAAATTGCCCGCAAGTATATCGCGACCTATCATTCCGGGGGTTTGCTTTTGATCCACCAGCAGCGGGCCCACGAAAGGATCCTTTACGAGCAGCTGCGCGGTGACGCCCAGGGCGGAGCCGTACCGAGTCAGCAGCTGCTTTTTCCCACCCAGCTTCAGTACAGCCGGGGCGATTTTGCGCTCATACAAGAATTGTTTCCCACCCTGCGGACGCTGGGTTTTGATTTAGACAACTTTGGCAATAATCAATTGATCGTCCAAGGATTGCCCCTCCACCTGGCAAAAACCGACCCGCAGGCGGCATTGGATCAAATCCTGGAAAACGAGAAAGAAAACAAAGCACAGGGCCAGCGCGATATGCTGGACGAAATGGCGCGGCAACTGGCCAAAGTGGCAGCCCTGCGAAGCGGAACGGTAATTGACCAAGTTCGGATGGCCGGATTGGTAGAGCAGCTTTTTGCCTGTCATGAGCCCGCCCTGGGTATTTTCGGCCAGGCCGTAACGACTCATTTTCGCGCCCAGGATATCGATAAATACTTTTAGCCTCCTAATTTCGCCCCATGTACCAACGCCCCCAAAAATTTAGCCTCCTCCCGGAAGTGATTAAAAACCTGTTGATCATCAATGGGCTTTTCTTTCTGGCCACCTTTGCCCTGGGCAGCTCCTTTGGCCTGGACCTGGTACGCTCGCTAGGGCTCTACCAGCCCATGTCTTCGCAATTTGAACCTTATCAAATTGTGACGCACATGTTTATGCACGGAGGGCTTACCCATATCTTCTTTAATATGTTCGCCCTATGGATGTTTGGCTACACCCTGGAAAACCTTTGGGGCAGCAAGCGATTGCTCATTTACTATCTGATCACCGGACTGGGGGCCGCCGCGCTTCATCTGGGGGTCAGTTATTGGGAGCTTAGTGGGGTTATGGACCAGCTCAATAGCTCCCAAATAAGGACCCTGATGAATGAAGGGGCTCAAATTCTCCAAAATGGCCGCAATTATACCGATCCCAATATGGCCCAAGCCAACCTCTTACTCAACACCCCTACGGTAGGCGCCTCGGGAGCGGTTTTTGGTATTCTGCTGGCCTTTGGCATGACCTTCCCCAATCAATATATCTACATCTATTTTGCGCTCCCGGTGAAGGCCAAGTATTTTGTGGCGATCTATGGCGCGCTAGAATTGTTTAGTGGGGTAATGAACAGTCAGGGAAGTAACGTGGCTCACTTTGCCCACGTAGGTGGTATGCTTTTCGGATATTTGCTGATCCGTTATTGGCGCCGCAATGGATCCCTTTATCAATAAAAGAATATGCCCGGTATAGGCGACGATATCAAAAGACATTTTCAGCAGGGCGACCTGCTCACCCGGCTCATTCTGGTCCAGGTGGCCGTTTTTCTGCTTTACATCCTTTTGCGGATCATCTCCACCCTTACCCAAACGGGCATTGCCGAGTTTTTCATCAATTTTACGGCCCTGCCCAGTGACCTAATGAAGCTGGCCACCCGACCCTGGACTTTGGTCACCTATATGTTTCTCCACCAGGGCTTCTTTCACATTTTTTTCAATTTGCTCTGGCTCTACTTTGGCGGCCGGCTCTTTATGGAGTACTTCGGGGGTAAGCGGCTGCTGAGTACTTTTTTGATCGGGGGGCTCATCGGCGGCCTGCTTTACGTGCTGTTTTACAACATCTTCCCGGCCTTTAGCCAGGCGGTGGCCATAAGCAACAATCGGGGAGCCTCTGCAGGCGTGATGGCCATTATCATAGCCATCGCCACCTATCAGCCGCGTTTTCCGGTAAGGCTCTTCTTCGTAGTTACCGTGCCGCTGTGGGGCATAGCGGCCGGTTTTGTGCTGCTGGACCTCATCGGCCTCGGAGAAGGCACCAATGCCGGCGGCCGCATTGCCCATTTGGGGGGCGCCGCGTTTGGCTATTTCATGGCCAGCTATTACCGGCGCGGTACTGATCTCACGGAAGGTTTCAGTCAATTGCTCGACCGCTTTTTTGACCTTTTCTCGGCCTCCCCAAAGCTCAAAACCGTGCATAAAAAGCAAACCGCCAGTAAGGCTTCCAAAGGGCGCCGCGCCAACGCGGTGACCAGCCAAAAAAAGATGGACGAAATCCTCGATAAGATAAGTCGTAGTGGCTACGATAGCCTTACGAAAGAGGAAAAAGACCAGCTTTTTAAAATTGGCAAAGAGCAATGACCAGCCGCAAACGTCCCTGGTGGGACGGTCTGATTTACTTCTTCAATATCATCATCGGGCTGGCTACCCTGGCGGCCTATGCGGCTTACTATGTGCCGCCCAATTTTACCACCATACCGGCTTTCCTCTCCCTGGCTTATCCCATTCTTTTAGGCCTTAATGCCTTGTTTATCCTTTATTGGCTATTGCGCTTTCAACGCCGGATGCTCCTTTCCCTGCTCATATTGGGCGTGGGTTATCTCCATATCATGCGCTTTTACCAGCTGGAGGGGATAACCAAAATCAATGAGCCCGACGCCGTGCTGAAGGCGATGACCTTTAATGTGCGCTCCTTTAATAAATATCAGTGGATCGAAAATGAAAATATAACCCATGACATTACAGCGCTAATACGGCGGGAAGATCCCGATCTCCTCTTCGTTCAGGAATTCGACCCCCAGGCCGATCTCGAAGAGTGGCCCTATCCCTACCACTACAGTGGGCCAGGCCAAAAGAACAAGCGGGGCCTGGTTATTTTTTCCAAAATACCCCTGGAAAATACCGCCGAATTGACCTTGAACCTGGAAGACAGCATCCACCGCCAAAACGTGCTACGAGCGGATATTACCTGGCGCGGCAAAAAGTTGCGGCTTTTTAATGTCCATCTGGCCTCCTTCCACCTTGATCACGCCGATTATCAAAGCATAGAAGCGCCCAGTACCCGCGACCAGGGGCAATTTATGAAAGACTTTAAACTGCTTTCTGCCCGGCTTCAAACTGGTTTTAAACGCCGCGCCCCCCAAGCGCGCAGTTTAGAAGCCCGGATAGACCAGAGCCCCTACCCCGTTTTGATGAGTGGAGACCTCAACGCCACCCCCCACAGCTATGCTTACCACCGCCTTACCTTAGAGCTGGAGGATGCTTACCGCAGCGCTGGCAGCGGCTGGGCCAGCACTTATCACCGCTGGTGGCTCCCCCTGCGCATCGATCACTTCCTCCACAGCGCCACTATCAACGCTACCCGTTACCAAATCATCCAGGAACCCCTCTCCGATCACTACCCGGTAGTGACCCATCTTGAATGGCCCTGATGGCGCCTGCCGGCGGCCCTCTATTACATTTGGCCGGGAGGCCAAATGTGCTATACCACCCAAAAGGCAGGCTTTCCTTTAAGATTAGCGCTACCATCCCGGGGAAATAGCCCGGGGAGAAACTATATTTGCCCGAATGCTACTGCTCTACGCTGAAAAGCTTACGCCCCGTTTGCGCTACACTGCGCGGCTTATTTTTGAAGACCTCCTGGGCCTGCCGCTGCGCTTTACCACCGATCGGGAAACCTATCTGCAAACCCACAGCGCCAAGCTCAACTACTCTCGCATTCCGCTGCAATCAGGCATTTACATAAAGGCGGCCAAACTACTTTTTGAGAAGGATATTTTTGAGCAGCGCTTCAAGACTTCCACCCACCGGGGTGTGCCCATATTTTTTCTCACCGGCAAAGCTTCCCAACTGCCTTTTGATCCGCTGGCGGCGGCTTTTTATCTGGTAAGCCGCTACGAAGAATACATCCCCTTTATAGCCGACGAGCACCACCGTTTCCCCGCTGAAGAGAGCTTGCTCTTTAAACTAGGGGGGCTCCACCTCCCGGTGGTAAATGCCTATGCAGAGTGGCTCCAGGAACTCCTACAGGAAAGTCATCCCCGCCTCAAGTTTAAAAAGCCCCAGTACCGCTTCGTAAACTCGGTAGATATAGATAACGCCGCCGCCTACCTGGGCAAAGGGATTTTCCGGATTATGGGCAGCTATGCCCGGGATCTGGTGCAGCTAAATTTTAGCGAAATATGGCAAAGGACCCTGAGCCTTACCGGCCGCCGCTCTGATCCCTACGAGACCTTTGACTTCGTGCAGGGGCTCCAGGATCAGTACGGCTTTAAAAGTATTTTTTTCGTGCTCTTTACCCGGCTGGGCCAGTATGACCGGAGCCTAACGCGCTACAGCGGCCGCTTGCACAGTTACATAAAAGGCATAGCAGACTTCTCGGAGGTGGGTATCCATCCCTCTTACCGCAGTTACCAGCGGGCCAAGCTTATGGAGGAAGAACTCCTGAGCCTGGAAAGGGTGCTGCGCAAGGACGTAACCCGCAGCCGGCAGCATTTTCTCCGGATGAGCTTTCCCATTACCTACCGGCATCTTTTAGAGCTGGAAATAGAGCATGATTATTCTATGGGCTTCAGCACCCACAGCGGTTTTCGGGCGGGTATTTGTACCCCTTTTCGCTTTTACGACCTGGAGCAAGAAATAGAAACCCCCCTGGTGGTCCATCCTTTTCCCTTTATGGATGGCACTTACATTTACGGCCAGCGCATGGCCCCGGAAGAGGCCTGGGAGGAAATAGAAACTTATATCCGCACGTATCGCAAATACGGAGGCGAATTTATCCCCGTATGGCACAACCGCATTTTTAGCGAAAAGGACAGCGAATGGCGTGGATGGAACCAAGTGTTTGAAAAAATGGTTAAAAGTGCCAGCCAATTATGATTAGATATTTGCGCCATACTTACATAGACCTGGAAAAGTACGACGCCTGCGTGCAGCGCCACCGGCCACAGGTGCTATATGGCTACTCCTGGTACCTCAACACCGTGTGCGAGCAGTGGGATGCCCTCGTAATGGATGATTATGATGCCGTATGGCCCCTGCCACGTGAGCAAAAGTGGGGCATTACCTATTACTACGTGCCGTACGGCGTTCAGCAGCTAGGCATTTTTAGTAAAAAAGCCCTGTCCCCCGAGCAGTACCAGGCCTTTTACCAGGTGCTGCGCGATCAAGTTTACTACGCCGACCTCAATCTAAATTACGCCCACCAGCTACCGGAGCCCAGCCCCCGCTCCTTTCACTTCCAGCTGCGGCGCAATCTGGTGCTCGACCTCAAGCGCCCCTACAGCGAGATTTACGAAGGCTATGCGACCAACCTGAAGAGGAAAGTACGTAAACTAGAAAAAGGAAGGCTCACCCTCTTTGAGCACGATGGTCCGGAAGTATTGCTCAAACTTTTTGAAGAGAATAAGGGGCAGGAACTCCAGCTCAAGGAACTGTTCTATCGCAACATCAAGCAGCTGATGTACAAAATGCTGCACCAAAACAAGGGCCAGCTTTATACCGTCTACGGCGGGCCCAATATGCTCCTGGCCGGGGCCTTCATGGTGGAAGTGGACAAGCGCTGTTACTTTCTTTTTTCGGGACTGAATGAAGAAGGGCGGGCGGCACAGGCCATGGCTTATCTACTCAATGAGTTTATCATTCAGCGCAGTGAACGCAGCCATCTGCTCGATTTTGAAGGAAGTGATCAGGAAGGCCTCGCCCGTTTCTACCGTTCCTTCGGGGCCGAAGAACAAAATTACTACCGCCTAATCCTCAACCGCCTGCCGCAACCCTTGCGTTGGCTCAAAAAACCGTAAACGGCGTGCCTTACCATCACCTCTTTTTTGACCTGGACCATACGCTCTGGGATTTCGCGCGCAATTCTCGAGAAGCCCTTCTGGAAATCTACCAGGAATGGGGCCTAGCGGAACAACTGGGCGTGGACGCCGAAAGATTCTTGGTGGTATACCAGGAAGAAAACGATCAACTCTGGTCTGAATACCGGGCGGGACGAATGGATAAAGCAACGCTGCGCGTGGAACGCTTTGTCCGAAGCCTCTCTCGCCTGGGCGCCCCAGACGGGGGGCTGGCCCGGCAGTTTGATGAAGCCTACCTGACCCGAGCACCGCTAAAAACCGCCCTCATACCCGGCACCATCACGCTGCTAAACCATTTACAAGGGCGCTATCGCCTGCATATTTTGACCAATGGCTTCGAAGAAACCCAGCACCGGAAGCTAAAAGAAACGGGGCTGGCTAGCTATTTTGAAGAAGTGGTCACCAGCGATCAGGTGAAGGCGCATAAACCAGCCGCCCGGCTCTTTGTAACGGCCCTCCGGCGCGCAGGCGCCACCCGGCGAGAAAGCCTTATGATAGGAGACAGCTGGGAAGCCGACGTGCTGGGCGCCCGGGGAGCTGGCATGGCCCAAGCCTATTTTAACCCCGCGGGTGCCCCCATCTCCGGCCGCTTCCGGCCCACCTATGAACTTCGTCAGCTGGTGGATTTGGCCCAACATCTTTAGTTACATCAAGACCCTAAGCCCTTCTCACAATCAGGCTACCCATTTCTATTTTAAACGAAAAAAGAAAAGGGGCTACCACCGTCTCAGAGGCAAGCCGGTACCCTTCCTTCTGGTAAGCGTCTTTATTTCCGCGCCATCCCACGGCAGCGCTTGCTACAATACTTGACAGAAGCCCAGTTTTTTGCCCACTTTTTGCGCCAGCTAAAAGGCCTACTACACACAGGACAGGTTTTTTCGGGAAGGATCTTCCTTTTCATGTAAGAACAACATTTTGACCAATCAGCAGGTTTAAAAAACATGTCAAAAATCATCCGCCGCCTAGCCCTTGTACTAGGAGATCAACTCTTCCCCGATCACCAAGCCTTAGAACCCGACGAGGCCACCCTCTTCTTTATGGCCGAGGACCTCGGGCTATGCACCCATTACCAATACCACCAGCAAAAACTGGTGCTTTTTCTTAGCGCCATGCGGCAGTATGCTTGGGCCCTTGGCCAAAAGTATCCCGTCCAGTACTGGAAGCTGCACGACGGAGAAGAAGGGCTCTCTTACGAGGATAAATTGGCACAATGTTTATCCCAAAACCCCGGTATAGAGGAGCTGGTAACGTACCGAATTGATGACGCCTTTATGGAGCGGCGCATACGGCGCCTTTGCGCCCGCGAAGGCCTCGTCTTTAAAGAGGTAGAGAACCCTAAATTTCTCTTCCCCCTGGCGGACTTTGACCGCTACCTCCAAGAAAATAAGAAACCCTTTCTCCATACCTACTACCAAAGGCAACGAAAAGCCTTAGGCGTGCTGGTAGATAAGGAAGGAAAGCCCCGTCACGGCCAATGGAGCTTTGATGCCGACAACCGCAAAAAGCTACCCAAAAACGCTACGCCACCGGAAATACCCAAACCCGAACAAACCCCCACCGTCCGGGAGGTTATAGAACTGGTGAGGACTACCTTTCCCCAGCATCCGGGTGACGCCCGCGAATTTGCCTGGGCCACCACCGCTGAGGAGGTGAGCCGCCAGTTCCATCACTTTCTGGCGCATCGCTTCCAGGAATTCGGTCCCTACGAGGATGCTTTTGAGCCCGATCAGGTGTTCCTCTATCATTCCGTTCTTTCCCCTTACCTCAATATAGGCCTCATAACCCCCTCCGAAGTATTGGAGAAAAGCCTGGCCTACGCGGAGCAAAATGCGGTAAATTATGCCAGTCTGGAGGGCTTTGTGCGTCAAATCATGGGCTGGCGGGAGTTCCTGCGGGGCATGTATCACCGGCATGAGCTTACCGGCAATCATTTTGGGCTGGAACGAAAGCTCACCGCTTCCTGGTATGATGGCACAACGGGGATACCTCCGCTGGACGACACCATCAAGAAAGCGCAAAAAAATGCTTATTCCCACCACATTGAACGGCTCATGGTAGCGGGCAATATCATGTTAATGGCCGGCCTGCATCCGGATGAAGCCTACCGCTGGTTTATGGAAATGTACATTGATAGTGCTGATTGGGTGATGGTGCCCAACGTATACGGAATGAGCCAATTTGCCGAAGGCGGCACCTTTGCTACCAAACCTTACATTAGCGGAAGCAATTACCTTCGCAAGATGAGTCACTATGGAAAAGGTGCTTGGTGTGACGTGGTAGATGGGCTTTACTGGCGCTTCATCGATCAAAAGCGTGATACATTTGAGGCCAATGCGCGTATGGGCATGATGCTGGCTACCCTTAATAAAATGGATGCCGAGAAGAAAGACCGCATTTTTACCGCTGCCGAAAATTGGATCGACCAACACACTCAGCGCCCATGAGCCGTACCCCAGAAGCCCCCGTTTATGACCTCGCCCTGGTAGGCGCGGGCGGCGCAAACCTATTGGTTTTGAAGGCCCTGGAAAAAAGCGGCTGGCTTCGCGGCCACGACTTACTCATCATAGAGCCGGATACAGGAAAAGGCAATGACCGTACCTGGTCTTTCTGGACGGATCAAACCGATCCCGCTTACGAACTTTACCACGAGGTGATAGAACATCAGTGGATTAGGCTTTCCGCCACTCCTAAATGGAAGATCAAGCCCCTCACCTACCGCTACGTCCAAATCCGCTCCGCTAAACTCTACCAACATGCCCAAGGCGTGGCGGCCCATTACGACCGTACCCACTGGAAATGGGAATCCGTGGAGAAGCTGAAACCGGAGGAAGATCGCGTAGAACTGCATTTTAAAAGCGGTGGTAAGGCTCAGGCCAGACACGTGCTGGACAGCCGCCCCCCGCAAAAAGCCTCCCTGGAGGGGATTGTTTGGCAATCTTTCGTAGGCTGGCGCGTTCGATGCCCGGGCGCCAATTGGGACCCCACGCATGCGGTTTTGATGGACTTTAATATCCCACAGGATAAGCAAACCCAATTTATTTACTTTTTGCCCAATTCCGCCGAGGAAGCCCTCCTGGAACTCACGCGCTTTTCGCCCAAGGTCCTTTCGGAAGAGGAATCTTTGCCCTATTTGCGCAACTATCTGGGCAAAAACCTCCCCAACTGCCACATAGAAGAAAAGGAAATCAATCGCATCCCCATGACCATGCGATTAAAGAGACAAAAACATCATCCCCGCATTTTACCAGTAGGCGGGGCAGGCGGGGTGATAAAACCCAGTACCGGTTATGCCTTTAAGAATATGGCCAAGCACGCCAAGGCTATTGTGGAAGCGCTGGAGTCGGGAGAGGAATTGCCCCTTTACCGGCAAGCTCCTTTGTATGCCTTTTGCGACACCCTTCTGTTGCGCATTCTGCAAGACGATCCCGCGCAAGGGAGTATCCTTTTTAAGACCTTTTTCAAGAAGAGTGAATTGCCGGTGGTTTTCCGCTTCTTAGATGAGGAAGCCAGCACTACTCAGGTGCTTAATATCATGCGTCGAATGCCCTGGCGACCATTTTTAAATGCCCTCTGGCGACAAATAACGGATCCCCGGCGCCCTTAAGCTTCCTGCCCCTGGGCCGCCTTTAGTTGCTTATCGACCACGGCCAGCCCTTCTTGAAAACTATGAGGTCTATACCCCAATTCCTGGCGCGCTTTATCAATGATGAAACCCGTTTTAGGGGGGCGGTTAGCCGGTTGATTAAGTGTTTCAGAGCTCACCTGGTTTAGCAGTTCTTTGTCTAGCTGCCAAAAATCGGCGATTTGCTCTACCAGTTCAAAAATGCTAAAAGTTCGCGGACCGCTCACGTGAAAAACACCAGTGGCCTTTTTCTCCGCTGCCAGGACACAAGCCTCGGCCAGGTCTTCCGCCAGCGTGGGGCTGCGGTATTGATCATCCACTACCTGAATGGGGTCGCCTTTTTGTAGGGCTCCCTTGGCCCATAGAACGATATTGGACCGGCTAAGCTCTTCGGCTACCCCGTAAACCAGGATAGTACGCAAAATGGCAACCGGCAAGCCGCTTTCCTGCAGCAGCTCTTCCCCTTTAAGTTTGGAAGAACCATAGATACTCAAGGGATGAGGCTGGTCGTCCTCCCGGTAAGGGCCCGCTTTTCCGTCAAAGATAAAGTCGGTGCTCAGATGGATCACCTGGGTTTGGTAGGGCTGGCAAGCGGCGATGAGATGTTGAAGCGCCTTTACATTTTGTTCTTCACAGTCTGCCGGGTTTTCGTGGCACCGGTCTACGTGGGTCATAGCAGCGGTATGAATAAGCACATCGGGGCGGAAGTCGCCTACCACCGACGCCCAATCTACTGGCTTGGTGATGTCTAGTGAGCGATACTGGTACCCCTCCGTTTTCCGAAGCCTGTTTTCACCGCGGCTGGTAGCCATTAAGCGGTGCTTGGGATTTCCGGCAAGCCGGTAGACGAGTTTTTGGCCCAGGAGACCGTTGGATCCGGTAAGGAGTATTTTCATGTCCCTTTAGTTTGAAGAGAAGTTTTGTAAAAATTGATGAAGACTTTGGATTTGTTCGGTTTTTCCCAGCACCACCAAGCTGGCTTCGGGGCTTAGGATCTGATCCGTTCCCGGGTTTACCACGTAACCTTTATCCGGGTCTTTAATGCCAATAACGGTGCAGCCGGTTTTTTGGCGTATAAGTAAGTCACCTAGGCTCAAGCCCGTTTGATAATGGGGCACATCAGTAAGGCGGACCTCTTCCATGTTTATATCGGAACTTCCTTCTACCGAGAGCCTATCCAAAAACTCCACCACGGTAGGGCTCATAACCAAAGTGGCCATGTGGGCACCCCCGACGGCCTCTGGCATTACCACGGCATCCACTCCGGCCGCTCTTAACTTTTTTTCGGTGTTGGGATTGCTGGAGCGGCTAATAAGCCGAATATCCCGCCGTAGTTCCCGCACCGATATCACCACAAATAGGTTTTCAGCGTCCGTATTTAGGGTAGTAATCAGGGCAGAAGCCCTTTCGATGCCGGCTTGTTTTAAAATCTCATCATCTGTGGCATCCCCTTCCAGATAAAGCACGTCTTCATTGGGCACCTCCTGCCGAATTACGTCTACGTTGCGCTCTATCACCAATACATCTTGCCCGTAAGCTTTCAGTTTTTGGTAAGCACGTCTTCCATTTCGGCCAAAACCACAGATGATGACGTGGCCGTTTAGTTTTTTAATTTGTGCGTTCAACTTGCGGTAGGTAAGTAATTGTTTTAGTTCGCCTGACACCAAAGCCTGGGTGATACGGGAAATGCCAAAAGCAAAGGTCCCAAAACTAACGATGATTAAAATAATGGTGAATATCCGGGCGGTGTCGCTCAGTACCTTGACCTCCTGAAAACCTACGGTACTCACCGTAATAATGGTCATGTAGAGGGCCTTGATCCAATTTAAGCCTTCATAAAAATGGTAGAATAGCGTACTCAACAGCACGATACCTAATAGCAGTATCAGAATTATTTTGAGCTGTTGGAAGGTAGAGTTATGGGGCATGCTTGCCAAAGGCCGCTATTGCTCAGAGGTCGAGAACCGAATAACGCTTACTGCGCATATATTCCTTGATGCGAATCCAAAAGGCCAACATCAAGTAGACAATTAGCGGGGAGCCAAAGGTTAGGAAAGAAAGGTATATAAAATAGCAGCGCACTACGCCGGGGGCTATACCCATCCTTTCACCGGTGCGACTGCATACCTCAAATCCCCTTTTTTCACAATAAGAGCGTATTTTTTCAATCATTCTGCTTGCGCCAGAAGTTTTGTTCCGATGCCGCAAGATAGGCATTTTTTGGGGCTGCAATAGCGTTTGTAAAGTTGGTAGAGGCCCTGGGTATGAAAAGCGGATTCCTGCGGAAAGCTCATATCGCGGTAAACCCGAGTAATACGGTTATTCTCAGGACCTAACTGATCCAGCCAATCAAAAGCGACTTGTTGATACTTTTCCAGGTCTTTTGCGCGGCCATACTCAAAAGCAAAGGGAGCTATGACGTTGATTATTAGATTATCAGCGGTAGAACGCCCCATACCAGCTTGATGATCGCTGGTGGGTTTTGCCAGCCGGTAGTGCTGGCGCCAATAGGAAGCGGGCTGGGCTTGCCGGAGCAGTTTTCGTAGCTCCTTTACAGAATGGGTTTCTAAGACTTGCGAAATAAGCCCGGGATAAGTTCGGAAGAGGGCTATAAACTGAACCAGTCGTAACTCCGGAAAGGAAGGGGGGCGCAAGCGAGCGTAACGCCACTGCGACGCCTTCATCTCAGTCCATCGGTGTTTGGCCTTGTGAAAGAGATATTCCTTCTGCAGCTTTTGGCCGTAGGCATCACTAGAATCCGCCAATAAACCAGCCAGGCCCAGGCCCACGGCTTCCGTGGCCACTTCATCATTGCCCAATCGCTGAAGCACGGATTGCGTAAGCAAGCGGCTCCACATTAACATTGGCTCTGCATTTACCTTTAAGCCAAAGCCGTAGGCCATCCAGCGATAAAACACCCTTTGCCAGTCCCCTTGATGATAAGCCAGTAATTCCCGCAAGCGGCCGGAACGTTCCTGGAAGCGCTCCACCAGAGCTCTTTCTAGCATTTGGTAGAGGGTAAATTCGTTTATCGAGCCAATCTGACGCGCACAGGGTATCGCTTCGGTATTTTGCATCAGCTGTTCGTAGCGCCAATAGGGATGCTCATCTATCCGGTCTTTTAGGGCGAGCGTGGGAGGACATAAGCCATTTTCAGTCTGAATTTCCCGATCGTGCTCATAGACCACGTGCAGGATTACATTGTTATAAGCCGGATCCTTCTGATGGCCATGTTTTTCCCAGTCGGAGCTGCGCAGGTGGACCTCCACCTGCCCCGCCCAGAGTTGATCAGCGATGCGCACCTGCGCTTCTAAAAAATCTGGGCCCGCATCTTGATTATGAAATCCACGCTGATATACCGCTATCGGTTCCCCTCTTATCGTCTGTAAGGCGTCTTGCTTAAACTTCTGATTTTTCCAGAGATACTGCAGATAATCCTCGTGCATAGGTCGGGCGCTTAGCTATCAATGTTTGAACACGGGCGTATAATTTCCCTTTATCTTTGCCTAAAATTAAGGAAAACTTCTCGTAATGAAATATTCATGGGGATAAAAGAAGCCATAAAGCAAAGCACCTTTCGCAGCAGCCGCCAAAAAGCCATGCTCAATATGCTCTACACGCACAACTGGATGCTGCAGCATATCCGGGGTTTTATGGCCGGGGCCAATCTCACCCATCAGCAATACAACGTACTGCGGATTTTAAGAGGAAGCCACCCCAACCCCCTAAGCACGCTCCAGATAAGAGACCGCATGCTCGATAAAATGAGCGATACCAGCCGCATTGTGGACCGCCTGATCAAAAAAAAGCTGGTGAAAAAAACGGCTTGTGAAAATGATCGCCGCTTGGTAGACATTGCCATAACCACACAAGGCATGGCCGTCCTCCAGGAGCTCGACGGGAGGGAGCAAGAACTGGATGAACTCTTGGGCGGCCTGAGCGAAAGCGAAGCGGAAACGCTAAGCGCGCTCCTGGATAAGTTGCGGGCTACCAAGGAGGAAAAAGAGCCCACTCCTAAGTAGTGTCTGTCTATAAAGTCCGATAGCTGCGTTATGCTTGCTTTGAAAACAG
>JAVLBR010000240.1:0-2847 GCA_031581125.1 Schleiferiaceae bacterium
TCCGCTTTTTTTATTTTTACCCCCATGATCGCGATCCTTTCTCCTGCCAAAACCCTTGATTTTGAAAGTGACCAGCAACTGGGCCCCGTAGAAGCCCCCGCCCTGCTGGACCATAGTGCCCAGGTGATGAAGCGCCTGCGGGAATTTAGCCCCGAGCAGCTTCAAAAGCTGCAAAGCATTAGCGCCGACCTGGCCCGGCTCAACTACGAGCGCAACCAGGCCTGGGCAAAAGACCACGGCCCGGCCGCTCCCGTCCGGCAAGCCGCCCTGGCTTTCCAGGGTGATGTGTACCAGGGGCTGGAGGCTCCGCAATGGTCGGCGGCCGATATGGACTTTGCCCGGGATCACCTTTTAATTTTATCGGGCTTGTACGGCGTGCTGCGGCCACACGAGGCCATTCGCCCTTATCGCCTGGAAATGGGCACCCAGCTACCCGTAGAAAAGGGCCGTCAGCTCTACGATTTCTGGCGGGAACCGCTGCAGGAGTATTTTGCACAACACATACCCGCAGAGGAACCACTCATCAACCTGGCCAGTAAGGAATACTTTAAAGTCCTGGAAAAGGCCGCCGTGCCCAATCCGGTGGTGCAAGTACAGTTCAAGGATGAAGGCAAAAACGGCCAGTACCGCGTGGTGGCCTTTCACGCCAAGAAAGCGCGCGGGCGGATGGCTCATTTTATGATCCAAAATCGCCTCGATCGGGTAGAAGACTTACGGGAATTCAATCTAGACCGTTATTACTACGCGCCCGAAGCGTCGAGCGCCGATACATTCACCTTTTTAAGAGATTACAAGGCATGAATACTTTTCGATTTGGGGCGCTGAGCGCCCTTCTATGCCTGGGTATGGCGCAGGCACACGGCCAGAAAAACCGCACCAGCTACTACGAAATTGGCGGTGGGGCTGGCGTGGCCACCATGCAATCCGAAGTGTCCAATCGCAGCAGCGTAGAGGCTTTTTACAAAGAAGCCCGTCCCCTGGGCAACGTATTTATCAAGTACCATTTGAGTGATTGGTTTGGCCTGGGTACCGAGATGAGTTACGGGGCTTTGTACGCCAACGACGCCAACCACAAAAAGCAATCGCGCGGGGTGGTAAGCCGGAGTCGCCTCTTTCAGGCCAACGCCTTCACGGAAATCCACTTCATCCGCTTTGGCAAATACCACCGGGATAATAAGTTTTCCCTCTACATCAAGGGCGGTGCGGGCTTTAATACCTGGGACCCTAGCGTGGAGACCAGCGCGCCCCTGGCCGATCATTACGAAAAGGAGGTAGGCGCTTACACCGGCTTTGGCGCCTATGTAGGGGCTGGCTTCAAATTTCGTCTGGGCTACCACAGCATCCTGAGCCTCGAGCTCCGTAGTGGCGGGGTAGGCGGCAATAACCTGGAAGGCCTGCGCGACACCCGCGCTTCGGCCGGTCCGGGCGATGATAGCTACACCAGCTTTCAAGTGGGCTATTCCTGGGCTTTTTTCTAAGGGCCGGTGAAGTTTTTTTGGTGCAAGAGTAGCGGGCTGGCTCATTTTTTCGCTACTTTTGATTTTTAACCTAGTGATTTGCTATGCCTATTCCCGAACCGAATAGTTTTTTGCGCCGTGCCTTCGATAAGTCCATGCTTTTGGGAAGCACGGGCAAGGCTTTGATCGCTTTCCTATTCCTGGCGCTGAGTTTCTCCGCTCATGCCCAGCTATCCATTGGCATTTCGGGCAGTCCCGCCATCTCCCAGGTTCATAATAAGGATGTTGAGGTCTTTGCTGATCCCATCTATGCCCTCAACGCCGGCCTATGGGTGGCGTACCAAACGAAGCGCTGGCGGTTTTCCGCCGGGCTTCGGCACCTAACACAAGGCGAGAAAACAGAGGTTCTGGAGACCTCAGAAATCAACCCTCAGGGAACGGGAGAAACCTATGATTTGTACTTCCGCGCCCGGGCTATTGCCATTCCTTTAGAGGTGAATTACCATTTTATCCAAAGCGAGAAGTCGTCTTTTTTTGCCGGAACGGGGGTCTATACAGGCTACTTTTATGCCCAGCGGCAAGAAAACACCAGTATCCCCCGGGGAGGGGATCCGAATACTATAATTAATAACCCGCCCACCCGCTTTACCGACGTAAATGTATTTGAGGACCTGTATCTCGGGCTTAATTTCGGTCTGGGTTGGGAACGCCAGCTCTCCAAGCATCTCACGCTTCGAGTAAAACCGAATTTTCTTTATCAGCTCCGGACGGAAAATAAGACCTCAAACAACGCAGGGTCTAGCCGGCTCATGACCTACGCCCTGGAGTTGGGGCTGGCCTACACCTTTCCGGCCAACCGGGGACTCTACTGAGCCTATTTGACGCTAAAGGCCCCTAACCCTTTTGAGTAACCCTTGCCCAGGAGGTTAATTCGGTTTACAGAAGTTTGGGTTGCATACCAAGGTTGTGGACTGAGCACCTCTGTTTGCCGGCCTGAGCACCCCCGTTATCCGGGCTGAGCACCCCTGTTGATAGGGCTGAGCGGATTCGAAGCCCTTCATAATCAGAGGATTAATATACCAAAGATATCGCAAAACTTGTTCGGCCCGGGAGGTGAACTCCCCAAGGGGGACTTAAGGCCGCGTCTAAACCGCCGGAGTTCTATTGCTTGGAAGCTTGCCGCTCGGGATTGGTTGCTTTTGATGGGGTAGCAAGTGTTAAGCCCCCTTAGGGGGTTTGGGGGCCTTTTCCATTAAAGATGAGTGAGCGTAAAGCGCCCCAAACTTCTATTAAACAACCCCTCCCGTCCAAAATCTATCAGCGAAGCGGTCTAAGGTCTATTCTCCGACCCCTCACCAATTAAACAGTTACCCAGTTCAACCGCTACCCA
>JAVLBR010000241.1:0-2819 GCA_031581125.1 Schleiferiaceae bacterium
CTTAACACCTGCTACCCCATCAAAAGCAGCCACTCCCGAGCGGCAAGCTTCCAAGTAATAGAACTCTGGCGTTCCAGACGCGAACTAAAGTCCCCCAGTAATCGCAAGCTCACCCGGCGCGATCGTTCCCGCCGCAAGCGCGGGCAGTCCTATCGAAGGGGAGCGAAAGGAACAATGCGGCCGGCATTATCACCTACGGCCTACTCCCTGGCTTCCGCCTTTACCCATTCATACTGGCCAGAAACTCTGCATTGTCTTCGGTACGGCGCATGCGGTCGTGGAGAAACTCCATGGCTTCCACGGGGGTCATATCGCTCAGGTGGCGGCGCAGGATGTACATGCGCTGGAGCACTTCTTTTTCCAGCAGGAGGTCTTCCTTGCGGGTGCCGGAGCTCATCAGGTCTATGGCGGGCCATACGCGGCGGTTGGCGATGCGGCGGTCGAGCTGCATTTCCATATTGCCCGTGCCCTTAAATTCTTCGAAAATAACCTCGTCCATTTTGGAGCCGGTCTCGATCAGGGCGGTAGCCAGTACGGTGAGGGAGCCGCCTTTTTCGATGTTACGGGCGGCGCCAAAGAAGCGCTTGGGCTTGTGCAGGGCATTGGCATCTACACCGCCGGAGAGTACCTTGCCGGAAGCGGGGGAAACGGTGTTGAACGCCCGGGCCAGGCGGGTGATGGAGTCCAGAAGGATGATCACATCGTGGCCGCACTCGGTCATGCGTTTGGCTTTTTCCTGAACGATATTGGCCACTTTCACGTGGCGTTCCGCCGGCTCGTCAAAGGTAGAGGCGATCACTTCTGCATTCACATTGCGCGCCATGTCCGTCACCTCCTCGGGACGTTCGTCGATCAGGAGGATAATCATATAGCACTCCGGGTGGTTGGCCGCTATGGCATTGGCCACCTCTTTCAGGAGGGTGGTTTTCCCCGTTTTGGGCTGAGATACGATGAGGCCCCGCTGCCCTTTACCGATGGGGGAGAAGAGGTCTATGATGCGGGTACTCAGCGTACTGCGCCGGTTGGTAATATTAAATTTTTCCTGGGGAAAGAGGGGCGTAAGATGCTCAAAGGCCACCCGGTCGCGAATCCAGGCCGGGTCACGGCCGTTGATGCTTTCTACTTTTTCCAGGGGGAAGTATTTCTCGCCTTCCCGCGGAGGGCGTACCTGGCCGCGAACCGTGTCGCCGGTGCGGAGGCCGTAAAACTTTACTTGCGATTGGGATACGTAAACGTCGTCCGGAGAGTTGAGGTAATTGTAATCGCTGCTGCGCAGGAAACCGTAACCATCCGGCATCATTTCCAGGACCCCCTCGCTGATCACGATGCCCTCAAAATCGAATTCTTTGCTTCGCCGGCCTTTTCTCTGGTCTTGCTGCTGCTGACCTTTGGGGCCATTTTGCTGACCTTGGTTGGAGTTATTGCCCTGATTTTGGGGTCGGTTGCGGTTGTTTCGGTCGTTGCCGCGTTTATCGTTCTGGTTTCCGTTCGGGCCGCGATTGTCGTTCTGCTTCCGATTATCGTTTTGGTGGCGCTGGTCGTTTTTACCGCGCTGCTCTTTCTCGTTGCGGTTGTCCGGGCCGCGCTGCTCGTTGCGCTCGCGATTATCCGGGCGGGGGCCTTTGTTGTCCGGGCGGTTGTCGTTTCGCTGCTTAGGTCCCCCGTCATAGCGCCGGGCGTGGGGCTCCTGCCGGTCGGCCCCTTTCTCCGGGGCCTTTTCCTTATCGCCATCTTTGGCTTGGAAAGGTCTATTTCCGCGGTTATCTTTTCCCTTGTCAGACCGGTTTGGGGCGGGGGCGTCCTCGTTGCCTTTGTTTTGCGAAGAGGCGGCTGGGGCGTTATCCTGCTTATCCGAGGCCGGGGCGGGAGCGGAGCTGGGGGCCGCATCGGCGACCGCGCCTTGCTGGGGCGCGCTGCTTACCTGGGCCGCCGCTTTGGGATGGGCAGCCTGATGATCGAGGATGCTGTAAATCAGGTCCTGCTTCTTAAGGTATTTAAACCGTTTCATTTGCAAGGCCTCGGCAATTTCCTTTAATTCAGGTAATTTTTTGGCCTTCAGCTGATTAATGTCGTACATAGATACGGATGGGTAGACGTTGATATATGCGTTAGGATGCGGTATCGCTCAGGCGATACCTTTAAGGGAACAAATACTCAATGAGGTGAGCTTTCTGGTCTTTGTTTTTTAAGCTAAAGAAACAGGGAACCCCGGACGGAAGTAGGGCTCATGAGCAGAATTGCTGGTGCAATATTACGAATATCTGGGCAGGGGCAAAGGGTACTGCCTTAAAAATTGCAATTTTGCCGGCTCATTGCTTACCCGTTATGATCCAAAGAATCCAATCCCTGTATCTTTTAGCTGCGCTGCTTACTTCCGGCGTAGTAGCCTTTTTGCTCCCGCTCTTTATGGGCAGTGAGGGTGCCATGCCTTTGTCTCGGTTTCCTATTTTTGGCGGGGGCTATGCCCTCAGTGCCTTGCTTAGTGGGGTAGCTCTCTTCCGCTATCGCAATCGGCAAAACCAAGTGGTCCTTTGCCGGCTCAATATCATCGTCAACTTTCTGCTCCTGGGCGGTCAGGGCTGGTACTGGTACCAGCAGTTTGCCGCCCGTCCGGAGGCCCTGGGTTATGGTTTCTTCCTGCCCATTTTGGTGGTGATTTTGCTGGTGCTCGCCAATCGCGCCATTATGCGCGATGAGCTTCTGGTGCGCAGCATGGACCGGCTGCGCTAGGTAGTGTCTGTCTATAAAGTCCGCTAACTTCGTTATGCTTGCCCAAAAAATGCTCATTTACCTTAGTAAACTCCGCTTTTTTGGGCTGC
>JAVLBR010000242.1:0-2750 GCA_031581125.1 Schleiferiaceae bacterium
TCATGGGCCCCGGGCAAGTACCCCGTGCTCATCAGAAATTCCTTGGTGATCTCCGGGCCGGTAAACTTGAAATTTTGCTTGAAGCGCTTCAGCCAATCTACCAGAGCGCGGGGGTGGTAGGCGTCCAGCCATTGTTTAAAGGAACCGTATTGGGCTTGCAGTTGCGCCACCTGCTGGGCATTATAGATCACCGCCTCTATTTTGCGCCGGTTGCGAATAATGCCTGCATCGGCTAGCAGTCGCGCTACCTGTTCCTGGTCGTAACGCGCTATGGCTTCGATGGAAAAACCGGAAAAAGCGACCCGGAAGTTTTCTTGCCGTTGTAAAATAAGCCGCCAGGATAGCCCCGCCTGAAAAATCTCCAGGATAAAACGCCCAAACAGTTCATCGTCCGAGGTCAAGGGAAAGCCATACTGGGTATCGTGGTAGCGGCGATCTACATCGTCCGGGGGCTGGTTGAGCGCGTATTGACAGTAGGATTGTTTTTGGGCCATGACGGTGGCTTTAATGGTTAAGACTTAGCAAGCGCAGTATTTTTCGCTCTGGACCTTTTCAAAGCATTCCCGGCCTTCCCGGAAAGCATAAAAGGCCAGCCCCAAGGTGCCCAGGCTGTCTACATAGGGCCAGCCCCATAAAGCGTAAACCCCACTGCTAAGCAGTAAGATCACGGACATATAGAGGCAGGCCATGGTGCAGTTGGCATCGGCCAGGATGGGTTCCGAGTCCAGTAGGCGGCCCACCCGCCGCTTCTGCCACACCAGCAAGGCCATGATGACGATGGAGACGCTGGAGATCACCACTCCCCAATAGGTGGTTTCCGGCCGGTGGCCGATGTAGAGGTGATAAAGGCTGGTGCCTACCAAGCCGAGCACCAGCAGGTAAAAGGCCGTGCCCGTAATCCGTAAAGCGGTTTTCTCCAGGCGCCCCCGCTCAGAATCGGGCTGCCGCCGGAGGCGCCAGATCATCTGCACGATCCCTACGCCGGAGATGAGCTCAATAAAGCTGTCTACCCCAAAACCAAAAAGGGCGAGGCTTTCATCGGCGTAACCCAGGGCCGTAGCCACACTGCCTTCCACCAGATTGTACACAATGGTGAAAAAGGCCAGCCATAATGCCCATTGGTAGGCGCTTTCCCGGCGATGGGTAGATAGAAGGGAATCCATGCGTACAAAGATAAGGTGGCCTTACAAGCTATGCGGACCCCAGCCATGTGACCGCCAAGGGTTCCCGTGATTAAGCCCGCCCTTTACTCCTCCAAACACTGGAGGCCATGAATGGCCACCCGGGTATCGCCTTCATAAACAAAATAATCCACCAGCTTGCCGCTGCGCCAGTCAAAGCAAAGGATCATCCCCGGAGAGGCACCTACGAAAAGTCGGTTGCCCTGCTTGGCCAGCCCGCGTACAAAAAGGGGCTTGGCCAGCACGGGCGCGTTCATCAAGTTCATTTTGCGCAGCACCTGTTCGCCCCTGTAACGCAAGCGGGCATAGCCGGTATGCTTCAGCAAGGGCGCTTTATTCTTTAAGTTGATGCTGCCGCTAAGCTCTCCGGTAGCCAAATCAAAAAAGCGGATCTTGGCCCGCACGCTATCGTTGATGGCTACCATCCCCTGGTCTACAAAAGCTATGTTGTGCGCTCCCTTTATGCGCGCATCTTGCAGTACGACCTTTTCTTCAGAAAGATTGACCAGGGCCCCGAAGCGATTAAACAAGGCGTAAAGGTTGCCCCCCTGCATTTTCACCGCATTGAGGTGCACATGACCGGGATCTTCCTTGGGTTTGATGGCGAGAAACTTATCCCGGTTGTCCCCTTCCTTATCCAATGGCAAGGACGCCAGGCCAAACGACGCCCTAAAGGCCTCCCTTTCGCGGGGCAGCACTTTCTCCAAAATTTCGCCAGACAGCGGGTCTACCTTCACGGCGGCATCAATGGCCGTGGAAGTAAGCCAAAGGTTTTCGTCCTGATCGCGGTCTAGCTCGTGCAGGCCTACCATCATACCGTTGGAGACGGTGTCCATTCGGTTGAGGTCGCGATCAAAAACCTCCAGGGAATGATAATTGGCCGCCACCAGGCGCCCTTTGGCGTATTGAATGCCGCGGCAGCCCCGCGTGCGTCCCCGGGGATTGGGGTCATGACTTACATCGGGTTGCCGGGGTACGATGGGCTGCCGGGCCAGCACTTCCTTGCGCTGCCAGTCCAGCTTTACTATCTCCCCGCCTTCTGCCAGCGGAGCGCCTCTGCGCACCGTGCCAAAATATAGGATCATGTTGCTGGGGTTTTAGGAGGAACGGCAATTAACATATTTTAAATTAAATCTCCAAAAACGGAAAGGCCACCCCGAGCTGCGCCTCTTTTTTACTGGGCCTTCGGCCAAATGAGCGGCCACCCCGCGGGATTGATTTCGGGTAATAAGAGGCCCCCCGGAGCGGCACCGCCACACCATATCCTGTTCTGTTGGTATACCGAGAATAGGACATACTGCCGACGGACGTGAGGAACGGATATTAAACCTTAGATCGCTGCGGTCGATGAGGTTGAATCGGGTAACCGGGTAACTGTTGAACTGGGTAAGTGGGTAACTGAACTGGGGCACTGCTAAAGTGGGGAGGCGAGGATATTAGATTTTAGATCGCTTCGCTTTTGGATTTTAGACGGGAAGATTTGGTTTACAGAAGTCTGGGGCGCTTTACGCTCACTCATCTATAAAGGCCCCCAAACCCCCCAAGGGGGCTTAACACCTGCTACCCCAT
>JAVLBR010000243.1:0-108 GCA_031581125.1 Schleiferiaceae bacterium
CAAGCCATCTGCTCGCAGAGCAGGTGGCTTTTTTGTGGGCGCTGGCGTCATGGCCTTGGGCCATGTAAGGCCAGCGCCCACAAAAAAGCCCGGGCCCGGAGGGCCCGA
>JAVLBR010000243.1:208-2737 GCA_031581125.1 Schleiferiaceae bacterium
TGGCTTGCTTGTCTTCCCCCTAATGGGTAGGACCAGGATCACGCCAGTAATCCTGCCAAGATCATTTTTTCTTGTTTTCTTAAAGCCAAAAGCCATGTAAGGCCAGCGCCCACAAAAAAGCCCGGGCCCGGAGGGCCCGATGGCTTGCTTGTCTTCCCCCTAATGGGTAGGACCAGGATCACGCCAGTAATCCTGGCCAGAAATCATTTTAATAGGCAGGAAAGCAAAAAGCCCGGGCCCGGAGGGCCCGATGGCTTGCTTGTCTTCCCCATTTAGTGTCTGTCTATAAAGTCGGTCAGCTTCGTTACGCTTGCTCCAAAAATGCTCATCTCGCCTGTGGCGAGACTCCGCTTTTTGAAGCTGCGCAAGCCTCCCCGAATAAGTCGGGACAGGCGCTGACCAACTTTCTAGGACAGACACTCGACTGTATGGGCGGAAAATAATTTTCGGTTTAGTCGTCTTCTTCCTTTCGGGTGGCTCCAGGATCACGGAGTAGTCTTGCGTAGCAATTTGAGCAATTGAAATTTTCTGGCCCTTTACCTAGCATTCCGGTTCTGGAAGGGTTGATGAAACAACGTGTAGAAATTTTTGTTAATCAGCGGATTGTGAAAAAAAGGGAAATTTTTGGCTACTTTTGAGAGTTGTCTAGTTCAAACCGACGGTGAGGAGTGTAGGCCTGGGAATAATCGCATTGAAGGAAACCCGCTGTTAAGGTCCTGGCATGGCTTGTTTGGGGTAGCTAAGACGGGATGAAGGCGCCAGGGACAATGTGGAAGCCTTGAGGTCTCCAAGCAGATTCTGGCTGTAGAAAAGTTTTCCGAAGGCTTAAAAAAACAAAACCCGGAAGTTTGACTTTCGTCAGGGACCACCGGGAATAAGAAGCTTCAAAGATATAAACAATGTTCCAAAAATAAAAACTGGCTTGAATCTATGAAGTACGTTGATTTTGAGGATATTATGTCTAAGGCCCGCATGAACAGATATGTACAAGCCTGTCAAGGTAACACCCGGAAGGCCATGACCTTATACCGCAAAAACCTTAAGCTGTCTCAAGAACTATTCACGGTAATCAGTTGCTTCGAAATTGCGCTTCGGAATAAAATTGATCAACATTATCATCGGCAAATAGGCCAAGACTGGTTAAGAAATTCAGCCGCACCTAGAGGGATATTTCATAACAATAAGTGCAGATTTACAGCTAAAACAATTAATCTTGAAACCAATAAATTAGGACAGGAGTACGCTCATTCAAAATTGGTGGCTGCCCTGGGGTTTGGCTTTTGGAGGTACCTTTTTTCTGCCCACTAGTACCGAGCAGGAGGGCAAAGCCTTTTGCAAATATTTAAGTGTAGACCTACTAGTACTCCGGCGCAGCAATATAATGCCTCATTTGTTTTTCAGCAATTGAAAAGCATTAATAATATTCGCAATAGAGTTGCACATCATGAACCAGTTTGCTTCACTTCCAGGCAGTCAGAAATTGATACTGTCTATGTTCGTAAAAGTTATCATCAAATAGGGCAGCTATTCCGCTGGATGGGCATAAATGAAAGTTCATTGCTGTATGGACTCGATCACATACGCACGGTGTGCGATGAAATAGATCGCCTAAAAGCTAAATGACCACCTGGTTTTACAGGCAAGGGCGAGTTTAGAGATCATTTGCCTTGCTCATTTTGGGGCATACCAAGGATCACGTCCGTTGTCACGCCCCGCTACACCTTTCATCATAAGTAAAGCAAACAGCCCGCTATTGGTTTCTGCGTCCACTCTTCAGCTTCGTACAAGCTAAGCGGGGAAGCTTTTCCTTCGTCTCGCCATGAGCGAGACTTCCTTCGGTCGCTTCCTGTCTATACTCTCATATAACAAAATTTATAAACGACTATAATTCAGCGGTTTGGTAATTTAACAGCAGAGTTCTTTCCGCGGTACTAATAAGCTCTTCGTAATCCCTAGCTAGATAGTCGGCCTAAGCATTTTTTATACTTTTTTGCTGCAGCCCAAAAAAGTACTACAACCGTTCCGTAGGCACGGGAGAGGTCTTCCATAACTTTCTCCTTTTCAGGATTGAGCCCCCTAAATCCCCCCAAGGGGAATTTTAGGCCGGGTCTGAGCCGCTGGAGTTCTGTTTCTTGGGAGCCTGGCTCTCGGGATTGCTTGCTTTGGATGGGGTAGCAGGTGTTAAGCCCCCTTGGGGGGTTTGGGGGCCTCCAACGCGCCCGGCTTCTTTTTAACACACCATAAATACGGAACCCCACAAGCAAGCGGCCAATAAGACAATACCTTCCCTTCTTGCTATACCAGCAGGATAGGGGGCGGCGGTGCCGCTCCAGGGGGACTAATATCTAAAGTCAAAAGCCCCCTAAATCCCCCCAAGGGGGATCACATTCCGGCCCCATCAAATTTTACATTATCTTTGGAACGTTAGTCCTTGATTATGAGGGGCTTCGACTCCGCTCAGCCCAGCAAGTGTAGGTGCTCAGCCCAGCAAGCGAGGGGTGCTCAGCCCAGCAAGCGAGGGGTGCTCAG
>JAVLBR010000018.1:0-15868 GCA_031581125.1 Schleiferiaceae bacterium
TTTTGAGGACGATCGTCTCGCCACGGGCGAGAGACTTTATAGACAGACACTATTTGGCTTCGCCTAGTCCTTTCTCTACCAAGCTATAAAATTCATCCAGCTTGGGCAGAATTTTTATGGTGGTCCGGCGGTTTTTGGCCCGGCCTTCTTCACTGTCGTTGGAGCCAAGGGGCTCATACTTGCCACGGCCGGCCGCCGTCATGCGCTCCGGGGAAAGGTCGTGTTCCTTTTCCAGCGCCTGAACCACAGACGAGGCGCGCAATACGCTCAGGTCCCAGTTGTTGCGATAGGGCGCCGAAGAACGGACGTCTTTATTGTCCGTGTGGCCCTCTACCATAAAATCGATGTCCGGCTGGTTCTTTAGGACTTTGGCCACCTTGCCCAGCACGTTGCGGGCTTGCTCTGTTACCTTGTAACTGCCGCTTTCGAAGAGGAGTCGGTCGCTGATGGAAACGTATACCACGCCTTTTTCTACGTTGATCTGGATGTCTTTGTCCGAAAGCCCCACCGTGGCGCCCTTCAGTTCAGTTACCAGGGCAAAGGTGACGGAGTCTCGGCGGTTAAGGGCATCTTCCAGGCGGCGGATGGTGAGATCTTTTTCCTGGATACTCTCCAGGGAGCGTTCCAGGTTTTGCGCTTCCTTTTTATTGAGCGTGGTGAGCTTACCTACGCTATTGAGCAGCTTGTAGTTGGTGTTCTTAAGATAGGAGATCTCCTGCCGGGCATTTTCCTTGTCATTCAGGCAAGAGGCGAGTTCGAGTTTTGTTTTACTGAGCTGCTCCTGCTTTTCGCTCATTTGGCTTTCCAGGGCGCTGTATTTTTTCTGGCTTACGCAAGAAGCCATTAACATAAGGCTCAGAAGAGCCATGATTCCCTTTTTCATGTTTCTTTTAGGTATTGGAGTTTTATTTAAATGACCAGGCATTATAGAGGCTTCGTATAAATAAATTAGCTGAAACCGCCACCTTTCCGGGAAGCGGTTCCAGCGCAATTAGCCTTCAAATTCGTAACGTTCGTCTTTGCTGTTAAAGAAATCATACTCCAAAAACTTGTAGGAGTCCCGGGGGATAACCTTCAGGTTGCGCCGGTATTTGCGAGCCCACTGACGGCGGAGGCTCTTAAAGAGGCCCTTGGTGATGTAGGCGGCAATGAAGGGATGGCAATGCAGGTAGAGGCTTTTCTCCTTGTCTTGCTTGGCGATGAGTTCCAGCCGGCTCTCTATTTCTTCCACAATGAGGATAGGGGCTTCCACCTCGCCCTGGCCGTCGGGATTTTTTTCACGGGTTTGGATGTACATCTCGGGGCGCACCCGTTGGCGGGTTATTTCTACCAGGCCAAAACGGCTCGGCGGTAAAATTTTATGCTTGGCCCGGTCCCGGCTCATTTCCTGTTTGAGCTTTTCGTGAAGCTTTTTGCGGTTATCGCTTTTGTGCAGGTCTATAAAGTCCACCACGATGATACCACCCATATCCCGGAGCCTAAGCTGGCGGGCTATTTCTTCCGCCGCTGCCATATTTACGGAAAGGGCATTGGACTCTTGGTTCTCATTGGAGTTGGTCCGGTTGCCACTATTTACGTCGATCACGTGCATGGCTTCCGTGTGCTCTATGATGAGGTAGGCCCCTTTCCCCATGTTTACGGTCCGGCCAAAGCTTCCTTTGATTTGCCGCTCTACCCCGAAATGCTCAAAAATAGGAAGCCGCCCTTCGTAGTATTTGACAATTTTCTCCATATCGGGCTGGATGGAGTGCATATAGCTTTTGATCTCTTCGAAGAGGTCCTTTTCGTCTACTGCTATGCTACTAAAACTGTCATTAAGCACATCCCGGAGGAGGGTACTCACCCGGTTGAGCTCCGTCAGTACCCGGGTAGGGGGTTTGGCCCGCTGCATGGTACGGTGCATTTGCTTCCATTTCTGGACCAGCTCCTGCAGGTCGGAGTCGAGGTCGGCCACGGAACAATCTTCGGCGGCCGTCCGCACGATGATGCCAAATCCCTTGGGACGAATGCTGTTGATAAGCCGCCTTAGCCGGTCTTTTTCTTCTTTGTCGCGGAGGCGGCTACTCACGCTTACCCGGTCGGAAAAGGGGACCAGCACTATGTAGCGGCCGGCCAGGCTCAGTTCCGAGGTTATCCGGGGTCCTTTGGTAGAAATGGGCTCTTTGGCTATTTGCACCAGTTGGCTTTGCCCGGATTTTAAAACATCTTTTATACTGCCGTTTTTGTCGATATCCTTTTCCGACGAAAAGTCGCTGAGACTCCAGCGCTGTTTGCCGGTAAGGGTTCGCTTGGTAAACTTGTTGAGCGAGCGGATTTGTGGTCCGAGGTCATGATAATGCAGGAAAGCGTCTTTCTCGTATCCCACGTCCACAAAAGCGGCGTTAAGTCCGGGTACCACCTTTTTGATTTTACCCAGGTAGATGTCGCCTACCGCAAATTCGTCAGAATTATCATAATGAAGCTCTGATAGTTTACCATCTTTCAGTAGCGCTACGGCTACCTGATCGGCAGTACGTGAATTAATTACTAATTCAGTACTCACCTTAGTTTGTTTTTAAGGGCGCTTGAGAATCACTTATCCTCGCGAGCCCGGTATTATATTATGTCAATGATCAATAGGGTAGTCAGGAATTCCGGCCTTTTTCCTTCGGTATTTTTAAGCCTTGGCCTACCGGCCAAATGTGGTCCGAAGTGCAGGAAGCTTCATCGCTTTTAAGGATGGGGAAAACACCAAAAAATTTAATAAATACCCCTCAGCAATTAGCTGCGCTCATGTTTTTCCACAGAAGACCCTATATAAGGGGACAATATCAAAAGTGGAGTAACCCGGATAGTGGGGCGGCTGACTACCACGCAAAAAATGAGCAAGGTGCGCGTAGGCACCGAGCCCATTTAAAGGTTTACTTTTTCTTGTGACGGTTTTTGCGCAAGCGCTTTTTGCGCTTGTGCGTAGCCATCTTATGACGTTTTCTCTTTTTACCGCTGGGCATAAGTTATACTTTTTTTAGTTTTTACTGGGTTGCAATTGGCTCAACCGCTTTTGAAGCGGAGCCTTGTTCTGTTCACTGCTGTATTGAAGGGCTTTTTGGAGGCTGGCGATGGCTTGGGTGGTATCGCCCAGGTTGGCTTCGGCGCGCCCTTTCACAGCCCAGGCCTGGCTGCTCTGCGGGGTAAGTTCCAGCACTTTTTTCATCCGGGAGCGCGCTTTTTCATACTGGGCCGTCTGAAGGGAGAGACTGCCCAGAGTCATTTGCGCCAGAACGTTATCGGGATGCTCTTCCGCTACGCTGCGAATGGCCATAATGGCCTGCATGGGCGGTGTGCTACCATCCCTTAATTGTTCTAAGGCTTGACGAACGCGCTGATCGGGAGAATGCACTTTATCCGTGTCGCCCGGGGTATTAGACAGGGGCGGAGCTTCTGTCTTAGGTGTAAGCGCTTGTTCCGGTTTTACCGGTGCCAGGTTTAAAGCAACGAGGGCGATAATGCCTAGTGCTAATAAGATGAGAGGCCCCTTCTTCACAGGCTAGTCTTTGACCCGAACTTTTTTCTTAACGTTTTCTACGAAGCCTTTGGAGGGCTTGAAAGAAGGAATGTTGTGAGCGGGAATAAGAAGGGTAGTATTCCTCGAGATGTTGCGGCCGGTCTTTTGGGCTCGCTTCTTGATGATGAAGCTTCCGAAACCACGCAGGTAAACGTTTTCCCCAGATTCAAGTCCACCCCGTACTTCTTTCATGAAAGATTCTACGGTGGCTTGAACATCAGCCTTGTCCATCCCCGTCTTATCGGAGATTCTAGCTACTATGTCAGCTTTGGTCATGTGTATATGAATTAACTGTTAATACTCTAATTTTGAGGGGTGCAAATATAGAGGTAATTTTAGAAATTACAGATAGCCTTGCCCAAAATTTACTTTCCTTAAATCGTTAAATACCAATCAATTTGCCCAAACAATCCTTCAGTCGGGCCCTCCTGGACTGGTATGAGCGTCATAAACGCCCTTTGCCATGGCGCACTTCCAAAGACCCTTATATCATCTGGTTGTCTGAGATCATCCTGCAGCAAACCCGCGTAGAGCAGGGCCTACCTTATTTCCATCGCTTTGTGGAAAAATATCCTACGGTGGAGGACCTGGCCCAGGCCCCGCTTGATGAGGTACTTAAGCAATGGGAAGGGCTGGGGTACTACAGCCGGGCCCGGAATATGCATCGTGCCGCCCGGCGGGTAGCCGGAGCGGATCAGGGATTTTTTCCGGACACGGCACAGGGGCTGGCGCAGCTCCCGGGCGTGGGGCCCTATACCTCCCGCGCCATCGCCTCCATGGCCTATGGAGAGGCGGTGGCGGTGCTGGATGGAAATGTGTTTCGCGTAATGAGCCGCCTGGAAGCGGAGGAAGCCCCTATTAATAAGCCCCAGAACCGAGCCTTATTCCAGGAGCTGGTAGAGCAGCGCCTAGATCACCAGCGCCCCGGGACTTTTAATCAGGCTATAATGGAATTGGGGGCTTTGGTGTGTACCCCACGCAAGCCTGCTTGTGCGCAATGTCCGGTGCAGGAACACTGCAAAGCCTACGCAGCGGGAAATCAGGAAAAATACCCCGTAAAAGTGCGCCGGAAAGCTAAAAAAGACCGCTACCTCCATTATCTCTTTCTTAGGCAGGAAGACAAAGTGGCCCTAGAACAGCGGCAGGAGGGGATTTGGCAAGGCCTTTATCAGTTCCCCCTAGTGGAGGCTACCGCGGCCCTTTCGCCCAGAGAACTGGGAGCGCAGGCGGAAAAGGAGGGGCTGCTGTCCCGTCCCGAAGAGGTAAGTCAAGCGTCCTCGGTGCTGCCGCCCCATGCGCTCACGCATCAGCAGCTTCACTTGCAGGTCTTTGAAGTAAATCTGGCCCACGGGGAGGCCCCCGGCGCTGAGGGGCTCGAGTGGGTGTCAGTGGGGCGTTTAAAGGAATTGGCTTTTCCACGGCCCTTGCGCCGGTGGCTCGATCAAAAACAGCTAATTTTGCCCTTCCCCAAGTGAAGTACATTCCACTAAAAAGGCGAAACCCGATCCTTAAAAAGCGAAAGGCCGCCTGGCGGGTGGAGTCACATTTGGCCGCAGGCCAAAGAACACAAGGTACTAAGCGCTGGCGGATGTTCAGGGCTTTAGTAAGGAATAGAAGTTTTTATTATCTTTGAACGAAAAGAACGAAAATGGCGGACCGCTCACTCAATAAAGTGACCCTCATCGGTAATCTGGGCAAAGACCCGGAAATGAAAGTTTTTGAAGGAGGTGGACGCATAGCCCGCTTTCCTCTGGCTACTTCTGAAAGCTATACCAACCGCAACGGCGAGCAAATAGAACGTACGGAATGGCACAACGTAGTGCTCAACAAGGGCCTGGCCGATGTGGGGGAAAAATATCTCAAGAAAGGCGACAAGGTGTACGTAGAGGGGCAGATAAGGACCCGAAGCTGGGAAGACCGGGAAACCCAGCAGCAGCGGTACATAACGGAAATTGTGGGCCTGCAAATGATCATGCTAGGCAGTCCCCAGGGAGCGAGCAGCCCGGCGGGAGGTTCCGATCAGGCAGCCCAAACGCCAGGAGCGGCCCCATCACCGGGTTCGGCTCCCACGGCAGCCCCCGCCGGGCAGCCCCATGACCCACCGCCCGATATGAGCAAAAGCCAAGACGATGATGACCTCCCTTTTTAGTAAAGGTCTGCGGAGGTGGTCGGCCTCTTTTCTCTTGAATCAACCTGCCCTGCATATTGGATCCTGACCCTTCCTGTTTGCTCTTAGTAGACTTCTCCGATTGGCTCTGGCCTGGGCATATCGCCTGGGCGTGGGGGCTTTTTGTTTTCCTACTGCTGCTTTCGGCATTGACCAGCGCGGCGGAAGTGTCCTTCTTTGCTATTCGGGGCCAGGAACTTGATAAGCTTCGCCACGGACAGTCCCCCCAGCACCGGCGGGCCATGAAGCTGCTCAATCAACCCCGGACGCTGCTGGCTACCCTGGTGTTTGTAAACCTGGTCTCGAATCTTACCCTGGTCTTTTTAGGCCTCTTACTGAGCCATCGCAGCTGGCAGGTCAATACTTTTTCTGCGGCGGGCTTTTGGCCTACGGTGGGGCTTTTGCTCTTGGTATTGCTCCTCCTGGGAGAGGTGGTGCCCCGGCTGGTAGCGGCCCGGCAGCCTTGGGAAATGGCCCGCCGGATCACCCGGCCCGTGTTGGTGATGCAGGCCCTGCTGGGCCCCGTATCTCACGCCATGACCACGAGTAGCCAGAGTTTGCAAAAATGGCTGCGGGGCCCGGCCTACGATCATGCTTCTGAAGACCTTAGCAAAGCCCTAGAGCTTACCCAGCACGAAGAAACAACCCAGGAGGAAAAGAAAATACTGGAGGGGATCGTCCACTTTGGCCAAACTCAGGCCACCCAAGTGATGCGGCCCCGGCTGGATGTGGTGTGTGTGGACTGCAGCTGGGATTATAAAAAGGTACTGGAAGTGATCCTGGACTCGGGCTATTCGCGGATTCCGGCCTTTCGAGATAATATAGATAACCTTCAGGGCATTCTCTACATTAAGGACCTGCTTCCGCATATCAATGAGGGGGCAGACTTTCACTGGCAGGCCCTCATCCGGGAGGCCTACTTCGTGCCCGAAAGCAAGATGATAGATGATTTGCTAAGTGAATTCCAGTACCGCAAAATTCACCTGGCCGTGGTGGTAGATGAGTTTGGCGGTACTTCAGGAATCATCACCCTGGAAGACGTCATTGAAGAGATCGTGGGCGAAATAAGTGATGAGTTCGATGATGATGAGCTGGTGTACTCAAAGCTGGACGAAGACAACTACGTCTTTGAAGGCAAGATCAATCTTTCCGACTTTTGCCGCATCCTGGAGGTGGAAGAGACCCTTTTTGACCCCTATCATGAAGAGGCCGATACCCTGGCCGGAGTCCTCCTGGAATTGGTGGGCAAATTCCCGGAAAAGGGAGAAGAAGTAAGCCTGGACCCCTTTACCTTTAAGGTAGAAAGTCTGGAAGGCCGCCGCCTCAAACGCATAAAAGTAACCCGCCACTCATGAAACCATGGATTTCCGCCGCTGCCCTCACGCTGCTTATGCTAAGCTGTGCCGATAAGCCCACCCCCAAGCCCAAAGGCTACTTCCGAATAGCCCTCCCCGAAAAGAGTTACGATACTCTGCAAACGCCCTGCCCCTATCAATTTGAAGTAAACGAAGCAAGCCGCTGGCGCCCTAAGCATAATTGCTGGGGAGACCTGGAGTACCCAGCCCTTCGCGCCACTTTTCAGTTTACCTACAAGTCTGTAAAGCGCCATAAGATTGATACCTTGCTCAATGAAGCCCACTCCATGGCCTACGAGCATACCGTAAGAGCTTCGGCCATTGAAGAGGACTTGATCTACGATGATTCGGCCCAGGTGTACGGGCTTATTTATCGCCTCAAGGGAGCGGCCGCCACCCCTTTGCAGTTTTTTCTCACCGATAGTAGTCAACATTTTCTCCGGGGCGCGCTTTACTATTATGCCAGCCCCAATGCCGACTCCCTGCGGCCCGTAAATCGGTTTATGGAAGAGGAGCTCGAGCACATGGTGGAAACCTTTCGATGGAAGAACTAGTAACCATAGCGGAATATCAAACCGGCGCCGTAGCGCATCTCATGAAGGCCCGCCTCGAAGCGGCCGGCCTCCGGGTGTATCTGCACAATGAAAACATGAACACCATGCTGGGCCTGGGCGCCGTTAAACTGCAAGTGCCCCTGGGCGATAGCTTCCGCGCCATGGATGTGCTCTACGACGAAGAACAAAACACTGATTCGGAGAGCTAGGCGGCCTTCTCAAAAAACAAAATTCATATCCCCCTAATATTTTGTGAGTTGCCTCTTTTTCGATAGCGAGCAGTTTGTGGTGCTAATGAACCTATTCCAATCCCTGATCAGAAAGTCACTCACGATGGGGGATTCCTGCCTCAATTCCCTATTTTTCAGTATTTTGGCCCCCTAAATCCCCCCAAGGGGGACTTTAGGCCGCGTCTGGCACAGCGGCGTTCTATTCCTTGGAAGCTTGCCGCTCGTGATGGAAATCTTTTGATAGGGTAGCAGGTGTTAAGCCCCCTTGGGGGGTTTGGGGGCACACGTCACGCCCGGCCTTTTCATCCCAGAATGGGGCCGGCAAAAGACAAACTAATGGCTAGAAGATAATACTTCGCCAGTGCTTCGTATCCCTGTTATTTTACCAAGACATGGGGCAGGGGGACAATCCTCTAGTTAGTGTCTGTCTATAAAGTCCGATAGCTGCGTTATGCTTGCTTTGAAAACAGTCATTTACTAAGGTAAACTCCTTGATTTTCAAAGCTACGCAAGCCTTGCTCTCGAACTTTCTAGAACAGACACTCGACTGTATGGACAAACACTAGTTATGATACCTGGCAATCGCTCCATCGAACAGCCAAGCCGGGTTAGCCTCTACCCATCCGCCCACGCGCGGGGATTTTGCAATACCGCTACCAGCTCCTGCTCCGGCGAGCCTTCGGGCGGCTGGTAGTTATAGTCCCAGCGAACCCTGGGAGGGAGGCTCATCAGAATACTTTCGGTGCGCCCTTTCGTTTGCAGCCCAAAGAGCGTTCCGCGGTCATGCACCAGGTTAAATTCCACGTATCGCCCCCGGCGGAGCTCCTGCCAGTAGCGTTGCTCCTCACTGTAGCTTTCGGCCGCATGCTTTTCCACTATGGGCAGGTAGCCCGGTAAAAAACTGCGCCCCATGTCCATATTAAAAGCCATCCAGTCTTTCAATTGGCGTTCCCCATCCGCCTTTCGGTAGTCATAGAAAGTGCCGCCTACGCCGCGGGCCTCTCCCCGGTGATGGTTCCAGAAGTAGTCATCGCACTGCTTCTTGTAAGCCGGGTATAGGTTCTTTCCGTGCGGCTCGGCATGCGCTTTCTGGCAGTTATGAAAGTGCCGGGCATCCGCCTTATCCAGGTAATAGGGCGTAAGATCAGTTCCGCCGCCAAACCAGCCATCCAGCTGTCGGCCCTCTTCATCATACATCTCAAAATAGCGGTAGTTGGCGTGCACCGTAGGGATAAGCGGGCTTTCCGGGTGGATCACCAAAGACAGACCACAGGCAAAAAAGTCCTGCCCCTCGGTATTCATCTTCTCTTTAAGACTTTCCGGCATAGGGCCATGCACCACCGAGGTACTCACCCCGGCCTTTTCCAGCAATCCGCCTTTTTGTAGCACCCGGGAGCGGCCCCCGCCACCACCCGGCCGTTTCCAGTGGTCTTCCTGAAACTTAGCCTTTCCGTCCACCTGCTCCATGGCGGTACAGATCTCATCCTGCAAGGCATGTATATAATCTTGAAATTGCTCACGTATGCGCGCCATAGCGTTCGGTTTTATAGGGCCTGCCGGCCAAATGTGCCCCGGGACACCGGGCAGGCCAGGCGTCCCATAAGTTTACTGCTCAAATGATTTCACCGTGTTCACAAAGGCGCGGGCATGATCTACCGGAATATTGGGCAGTATGCCGTGCCCCAGGTTGGCTATGTACTTATAGGGGCCAAAGTCCTGGATCATTTGCCGGGTCATTTTTTCGATCTCCGGAATGGGGGAGAGCAGACGGGCCGGGTCAAAATTACCCTGTAAGGGCATCTGGAATTGGGTAAATTCACGCGCCATTTGGGGGGTAATGGTCCAGTCTACGCCCAGGGCTTTTACCGGCAGCGCGGTCATTTCCTCCAGGGCGTACCAGCACCCTTTAGCAAAGAGGATTACCGGGGTACGTGGGGCCAGTGCTTCGGCTATTTGCTTTAGATAGGGGAGGGAATAGCGCCGGTAGTCTTCCGGACTTAAAAGGCCGCCCCAGCTATCAAAGAGCTGGATCACATCACAGCCGGCGGCCTGCTTGGCCAGGAGGTAATCGATGGTCACATCGGTTATTTTTTGGAGCAGCTGGTGGGCCGCTTGCGGCTGGGAAAAGCAGAAAGCTTTGGCCTGGTCAAAGGTTTTACTGCCCTGTCCCTCCACCATGTAGCAGAGAATGGTCCAGGGCGAACCGGCAAAGCCTATCAGGGGCACTTCCCCATCAATGGCCTTTACGGTGCTTTTGACCGCATCCATGACATAGTGCAGCCGGTCTGCGGCATCTACTTCCGGCAGGGCGGCTACCTGCTCCGCGCTGCGGATAGGATGGGGCACCAGGGGTCCTTTGCCGGGCACCATCTGCACCTCTACCTCAAGCGCCTGAGGAATAACCAGGATGTCACTAAAAAGAATGGCCGCATCCACGCCTACTTCTTCCAGAGGCATCACCGTGATCTCGGTGGCCAATTCCGGGTTTTGCACCCGCTCAAAGAAGGGGTGTTTCTCCTTGAGCTTCATAAATCCGGGCAAGTAGCGGCCCGCCTGACGCATCATCCACACAGGCGGTCGGGCGGTTTTTTCTCCCGCGAGGGTGCGCAGCAAAAGGTCATTTTTGATTGGCATGGTAAAAATTTGAAGTTGATAAGCTTTAGGAGGAGGGCTGGGTTTGCCCAAAGTGTTGGATGACCCTGTCCACCACGCCTTCCAGGGAAGGTTCTTCTGCCGGCAGGCGCGGGTTGTCGCAGCGCAGGTGCACCGCTTCAGCCGTGGTGGCACCTATGCAAAAACAGGGAGTCTCTGGCGGTAGTCGGTTGGTCTTAAAAAAACTAAACACCGCGCTGGGGGATAGGAAGATAATCCCATCTAGCGGTTCGGTTTCCACCGGAGAGGTGGTCCATTCCGTATGGTATACGATGTGTTGGTTTACCTTTATGTTTTTGCTTTTCAGGTATTCGGGTAGGTCGTCCAGGGCTTGGCTCCCACAGAAGAAATCCACGGCGTTTACATCGGGGTTGCGCGCTATGATTTGGGCCAGACTGATGGCGTTTTCGGCGCGGGCATCCGCCTTGAGCCCCAGTTCGGCCAGCATTTCCGTGGCTTTAATGCCCACGGTAAAGGTTTTCTTGGCCGGCCAGTGCAGGCCGGGCTTTACCTCGAGCAGCCGCTGGAGGCTGTACACCGTATTTTTACTGGTGATTACCCGCGCCTGGGTTTCTTCGTTTTGAAGCGCCTGGGCAAAGGCTTCCTCATCAAAACGGTGCTGCACCTCAATAAAGTCCTTTTCCTGGTAGGCAAACCCGGCTTGCTCCAGGCGATCTTGCTGGGCGGTGGGCAAACTGCGCGTGGCCAATATCAGGGGTTTATGAGGCATTGTTTTTTATTTTTTCCATTACCGCCCAGGCGCCTTGCTCCAGCACCTGCCGGGCCAGGTTTTCCCCCAGGTTAACCGCATCTTCAAGGGGGGCTTCTCCCTTGGCATAGTAGCGTTTGCTTCCGTCTAATTCAAAAACAGCTGCTTCCAGGTAAAGTTTCTTTCCCTGCCGCAGGGCCAGGGCTCCCACGGGGGCGGAGCATCCGCCTTCCACCCGGTTAAGGAAAGTGCGCTCGGCCTGGCTGCGGAGGGCGGTCTCTCGGTGATCAATGGCCGCCAGGGCCTCGCTTAGCGCCCTGTCTTGGCGGCGGTGTACAATCCCCACCACCCCCTGGGCCGGTGCTGGTATCATCCAGTCCAGGATCTGATGGCTGTCGGGCAATAGCGCTACTCTTTGGAGCCCGGCCTGGGCAAACACAGCGCCGTGCCAGCTGGATTCTTTCAATTTTCGCAGCCGCGTTTGTACGTTGCCCCGCAGCGGGGCCATCTGGTGGCCGGGAAAACGGTGTTTCCACTGGGCAATGCGGCGGATAGAGCCCGTGGCTACCGTGGCTTCCCGGGGAGGGTTATGCCAAAAGTCCGGCGTAAAGGCTTTGCCCGGTATAAGCACATCCCGGTAGGGCCCGCGGGGCAATACCGCGGAAAGCTGCAGCTCCTCCGGTAGGGTAGTGGGATAATCTTTCAGGGAGTGAACGGCCAGGTCGATCTGGTCCTCCCAAAGGGCCACGTCCAGCATTTTGGTAAAAATGCCCGTTTCCCCAAACTGGTGTAATGGGGTCTTTAAGTCCAGATCGGCGGGAGACTTAACGGGGACGAGTTCTACCGGCCACTGGTTTTGCGCCAGGGCGGCAGCTACTTGCCGGGCCTGCCACATAGCCAGGGGGCTATCACGGGTGCCAATGCGGAGAGGGGTAGAGCGCAAAGAAAATGGAGATTCTAGAGCTCAAAGATATGGTGAATGGTCTGAAGGTCGCTCTGTACATCGGCGCCTTGTTTCAGCTTCCGGGCAAACTGGCCGGTGATCCGGTTGAGGATTTGGCTGGCCAGCGCTTCCGCTTCTTCTTCCGGTAAGTTGGGAAACTGCTTCTGCACTTTGGCTACTTCCCGCGCCTTCCAATCATCCATCTTGCTGCGCAAAGCTTGTAGGGTAGGGGCTACCCGGCGGCTTTGTAGCCATTCGTAAAATTCATCCACCTTCTGATTTACGAGCTGTGCCGCTTCGGGTAGCTGGGCGCGTCGCTGCTGAATACTTTCCGCTACCACTTCCGAGAGGTGGTCTACATCGATAACCCGAAAAAGCGGATCCTGGTAGAGTTCGGTAGCTACGTTTCGAGGGACGCTAAGGTCTAGTAAGAGGCGTTGCTTTTCGCTGTGGAAATAAGAAGGAATTACCGTGGGCTGGGAAGCGCCGGTGGCCACCACGATCACGTCCGCGGCATCGAGCTCCTCCGCAAGGTGCGCCATGGAACGGTAGCGTACGCCAAACTGGTCGGCCAGTTCCACGGCCTTTTCTCCCGTACGGTTGATGAGGGTAATGTCTTTTATAGTGGTCTGGTTCACCAGGTTTTCACAGGTGGTGCGGCCTATTTTACCCGTTCCCACGAGCACCACCTTGGGCTGGCCATGGTCCCGGAGGTAGTCTTTGAGTTGCATCACCGCGGCAAAGGCCACCGAAGCGGCTCCCGTGCTTAATTGGGTTTGGTTTTTCACCAGTTTGGAGCACTGCACCGCGCTGTTGATTAAGCGGTCTAGAAAAGCGTTATGGGCGTCTTGCCCTTTGGTAAATTGGTAAGCTTTTTTAATCTGCCCGATGATCTCAAAATCGCCCAGGATTTTGCTTTCCATACCACTCCCTACCCGGAAGAGGTGTTCTATGGCCTCCCGGTTTTGGAGGATGTTTTGGTACTGGGTAAAGGTTTTGCTGGACTGACCGGTGTGGTGGCAGAAACGCTCGATGAGCAGCCGCGGACAGTTGGCAAAGGCATAGATCTCCGTACGGTTACAAGTGGAGAGGATCATAATGGCATCTCCGCCGTGCTGCTTGTAGTCGTAGATAAGATGGCTGGCCTGGGTTTCGTCGAGCGAAAACTGCTCCCGAATATCTACCGGGGTGCGGTAGTGATCCAGGCCTATCATGTAAAAGTTAGCGGAAGCGCTTACTTGGTACTGTTTCATAATGTGGGGGCAAAAATATCCCGATAAGCGGGGAGGAAATACCCGGGCAAGCCCAAAAAATAGCCCGATAAGCCGAAGGGTCTTATTTAGAGTAGTTCTATCTTATTTCTCCCATTACCTTTGTGCAAGGGTAAAGCAAAGAGCCTTTCCTCCCCATGATTTTTATCACAAGCCGCAATTTTGCCCATGGAAGCCGAATTTTCGCTAGCTGAATCGCCCAAAAATACCCCAAAAAGTAGTTGGGAAAGCCGCCGGGTAAACGAGGCCTTCCGGCTGGGCACTTTAAACACATTTGGCCCCCGGCCCAGTACCCTGCACTGCCGCGTAAAGCAGCGCCTCATCCAGATGTACCTGGCGGTAAAAGGAGAGGCTACCCTTGTTTTCAGCGAAGGGCGCTACCGCCGACCGTTTCAGGCGGGGCATATGATGCTGCTCTATAATCCAGAGCAGGAGCTCCATCTGGAAATCGAAGCGGACCCGGGCGCTCAGGTGGCGGTGCTATACCTATCGGTAGCTTACTTGCACGAGCTCTTTGTGGAAGGCTCCGAAGAGATCGCCTTTGTAAATGCGGAAAATGCGGGGCGGAAGTTTTACACGGAACAGCCCATGAGTCCCACTCTGCATACCGCTGCCGGGCAGCTCTTTCAGGCCCCGGTGGAGGGCGCTGCCCGGGAGGTGTACCGCCAGAGTAAGGCCCTGGAGGTACTGGCCCTCACCTTTGCGCGGGAAGAAGCAACGGCTGATGTGGGCAAGTGCCCTTTCTTAAAAGACGAACAGAATGTAGCCCGCATTAAGGCGGCCAAAGAGCACATTATGAGCCGTTATGCCGATCATCTTACCCTCCCGGACCTGGCTCAGTCGGTGGGTATTTCCGAATACCGGCTCAAAGAAGGTTTTAAAAACATCTACGGCAAAACGGTGTTTCAGTTCCTTAGCGATTACCGGCTCGAGATGGCGCGAAAGCTTCTGGATGATGGTGACCTTAAGGTAAGTGAGGCCGCTTACCAAATTGGTTATCACAATCCCAGTCATTTTATCGCCGCCTTTCGCAAAAAATTTGGCCTTACCCCTAAAAAATATCTTCAAAAGCCTCGTTAATCTTCATGGCACAACAATCAAGCGCCTCCCGCCAGGGAATTCTCCTGGTAAACTTGGGCTCCCCGCAAGCCCCCACCCCCAAAGCGGTTAAGCCTTACCTGGACGAATTCCTAATGGACGAGCGGGTCATTGATGTACCGCCCTTGCTGCGCAACCTACTGGTAAGGGGCATCATTCTGAATTTCCGGCCTAAAAAGTCGGCCGAGGCGTATCGCAGCATTTGGTGGGACGAAGGCAGTCCGCTCCTGGTGCTTAGCGAACGCCTTCAGGCGGCGGTTCAGGCCCAGACAGACTTGCCAGTAGGGCTGGGCATGCGTTACGGCCAGCCTTCCATACATTCGGCCGTAGGCCAAATGTGCGAGCAGCATCCGCAATTGGAAGAGCTACTCCTGGTGCCGCTTTATCCACATTACGCCATGAGTAGTTACGAAACGGTGGTGGTAAAAGCCCGCGAAGTGGTAGAAGCCCACTTTTCTCATTTAAAAATGAAAGTTTTACCTGCTTTTTATCACCGGGAAGCATACCAGAAACTGCTGGCCGAAAGCATCCGCCCTTCCGTGGAAAAAGGCGTAGATCACCTACTATTCAGCTACCATGGGGTGCCGGAACGGCACATCCGAAAGGGGGATATCACCGGCGCTCATTGCTTAAAAGTGGATAACTGCTGTGATAAGTGCAGCCCGGCTCACGACCACTGCTATCGTCACCAAACGCTGGCGACTACCGAGGCCGTGGCCCAGCACTTGGGACTTGCCCCTGCTCAGTACAGCAGCAGCTTCCAAAGCCGCCTGGGCAGTGATCCCTGGCTACAGCCCTTTACCGACAAAACAGTGGGCGCCCTGGCTCGAAAAGGCGTGAAAAAGTTAGCGGTGGTTTGCCCCGCTTTTGTTTCCGACTGCCTAGAAACCATCGAAGAGATAGGCGAGGAAGCCAAGGAAATTTTTGAAGAAAACGGGGGCGAAGAGTTTACCCTGATCCCCTGTCTAAATGATCGTACCGATTGGGCGCAGCTCCTGGCGCAAATGGCCCATGAAGAACTGGCCCATACGGCACCGTCGGTACCTGAACCGGAAAGACTGTATTAAAAGCCATCAGCCCTCCGGAGCGGCGCTACCGCAACATATCCTGTTAGTATATCAAGGAAACGAAGCACTGGGGAGGTAGCATCACACGGGTCGTATGTTTATAGCTTGTCGGATCCACGTTTGTTGAAAGAGGTCTGCCACGTTGTAGCCTTCCTTGGGGAGCTAAACACTTGCTATCCTATCAAAAAATTTCAATCCCCAGCGGAAAGCTTCTTAGAAACAGTACGCTGGCGTTACAAAAGCAGCCTAAAGTTCCCCTTGGAGGGATTTACGGGGCT
>JAVLBR010000018.1:15968-21960 GCA_031581125.1 Schleiferiaceae bacterium
ACAAAGCTAGCAAGCAGTGCTTGCGCTTTGTGCAGCAACAAAAAAGCCGCGCCCTATGGGGCGCGGCCTTCTTTTTTTGTGGAGCTGGTGGGAGTAACTTCGTTGATCCCAGTATGGGGGTATTGGACCCATTCTGCGACCGTATCCCACGCTCCGCGTGGGCTTTTTTGGCTTGCCCATTGCCTTACAAGCAAGCTTGACGGCGCTGGCCAGCCAAAAAAAAGCCCCTGGCGGGGCTTTACGGTCTTGATGTGGAGCTGGTGGGATTCGAACCCACGTGCAAACAAGGAAGCCGAAGGCTTTCTACATGCTTAGTTTGTTATTGGGTTTTCGACCATAGACCGGGAGCAAACACCCTACCTATGGCTTAGCTGCGGCTTGAAGTTTCGAGATTCCTGCGCAACCACAGAATCTCTAGTCCAGATTTTATGACACCCCGGACTCGGTTCCCTCCGGACTTAGGAACCGCGGGATGGCTTGCTCCCGCGTCTTACGCGTGGATTAGCAGTAACCCTCTATCGAGTGGTTACGCGGCAAGCGCGAAGTTGTTGTCTTCGCCAACTGTTGTTTGAAGCATCTTTGATAACGGGCGACATCTCCCTAGCCCGGCATGCTTACATTCCGCTTCGACTTGCTGTCGAAACCATTCAGCCCCAATTTTTCAATGAACATTTTGCGAACCCGCAAAGGTACCTATTTTTACGCAAAATCAATGCCACTATGAAATTTGGAGTGATCCGGGAGGGAAAGGTGCCTCCCGATAAACGCGTGCCCCTTACCCCGCCGCAATGCAGGATGGTTCTCGAGCAATATCCCCAGGCGGAAATCGCCGTGCAGCCCAGCTCCATCCGGGCTTTTACCGATCAGGAGTACCAGGATGCCGGCATACCGCTCCAGGAAGATCTTAGCGATTGCGACGTGCTCTTGGGCGTTAAGGAAGTGCCCGTCGAGATGCTTCTCCCCGGGAAGGATTATATGTTCTTCAGCCATACCTATAAGCAGCAACCCTATAACCGCGACTTGCTCCGCGCTATTCTTAATAAAAAAATCCGCCTCATCGATTACGAAATGCTTAAGGACCCTCACGGCCGGCGCTTACTGGGCTTTGGCCGTTACGCCGGCATTGTGGGGGCCTACAATGCCTTTCGCGCCTGGGGGGCGCTTACGGACGCTTACCAGCTCAAACCAGCCCACCAGTGTTTTGACCGCAGTGAGCTGGAAACGGAACTGGTGAAGGTGATACTCCCCGAAAATTTCCGCATTGCCCTGACAGGCGCCGGAAAAGTGGCCGCCGGGGCCATGGAAATCCTCTCCGCCCTTAAGATACTGCACGTCTTCCCGCCCGAATACTGCCGGGAAGAGTTTCGGGGCGATGCGGTATTTACCCAGCTAGATGTGCGCCAATATTTCCAGCGGGAAGATGGCGCGCCTTTTACCCGGAAGGAATTCTTCCAGAATCCTCAGGGCTATCGCTCTAATTTTTTGCGCTACGCGCGCCATACCGACCTCTACATTGCCGGGCATTTTTGGGGCGAAGGCGCGCCCTACCTCTACAGCCGTGCTGATGTCCGGCATCCGGACTTCAATATTCGCCTGGTTTCCGATATCTCCTGCGATATAGACGGCCCCGTGGCTACTACCCTGCGCCCCAGTACCATTGAGGATCCCTTTTACGGTTATGATCCCACTACGGAAAAGGAAGTGCCCTTTGGTACGCCCGGCTCGGTAGGGGTTTCGGCGGTAGACAACCTTCCTTGCGAGTTGCCACGGGATGCCTCAGAAGACTTTGGCAACGAATGGATCAAAAGGGTGCTGCCCCAATTTTTTAATCAAGACGCCGAAAACATCCTGGCAGGCGCTTCCGAAACCACCCGCGAGGGCAAGCTTAGCCCCGCTTTTGGATACCTCAGCTCTTACGTGGCTTAAAACCATTTTGGCCGCCTATCCTTACCTTTGGACGCCTGTACCGGGCTTCATCCGAGCGCTTTTACCCTTATGGCTACCACCCCAGATTCTATAAATATAGAGCAGGTTATCCGCAGCAAGAACCCGGCGCTGGCCGGGGTGCTGCCCGGTTTTGTGTACAACTATCTTCGGCGCATTCTGCACGAGGCCGAGCTTAATCAGGGCCTACGCGACTTTGGCCATACCGAAGGGCTGCCTTTCGTGGCGCAATGTCTGGATTTCCTCGATTGCCGGGTGGAGGTGGAAGGCGGCGAAAGGATCCCTTCCGAGGGAGGCGTGATACTGGCGGCCAACCACCCCCTAGGCGGGCTCGATGGCATCGCCTTTATGCATGTGGTGGGCCAGAAAAGACCGGATCTTCAATTTTTGGTAAACGATATATTGCTTAATATCAAAAATCTGGAATCGCTTTTTGTGCCGGTGAACAAGGTGGGCAGTAATCCTCGCCAGGCCCTGCAACGCATTGAAGAGACTTACGCCCGGCCCATCGCTATCCTGGTGTTTCCCGCCGGGCTGGTTTCGCGAAAACTCCCAGAAGGCATAGGGGACCTCCCCTGGCAAAAAAGCTTTATAGCCCGCGCCATCAAATATCAGAAAGACATTATCCCGGTACATATCGAAGGCCGCAACTCCAACTTCTTCTATAACCTGGCCCGTTGGCGTAGTCGGCTGGGAGTCAAGGCCAATATTGAGATGCTCTACCTGGTAGACGAGATGTTTCGCCAGCGGCACCAAACGCTCCGCTTTACCATCGGCGAGCGTATTCCCTGGCAGCAATTTCAAGACGGTACCCCGCTCCACCAGTGGGCCGCCTGGCTACGCCGGGAAGTGTATCAGCTCCCTCAAAAGCAGCTTACCCCATCATGAAAGATATCATTCCGGCCATACCGCGCAGTGTCTTACGCAAGGAGCTTAATGAAAGCACTTTCCTGCGCACCACCAATAAGGGGAATAATCTCATCTTCCTGGTGGATGCTCATACGGCCCCTCAGGTACTCCAGGAAGTAGGGCGCCTGCGGGAAATGGCCTTCCGCGCCAGCGGCGGTGGCACTGGGAAGGCCCTGGACCTGGATCAGTACGATCTGGGCGACATCCCTTATCAGCAACTGGTGGTATGGGACCCGGAAGATCAAGAAATTACCTCTGGGTACCGGCTCATAAGCTGCGATGCCCTACCGCGAGACGAAAAAGGCAAAATCATCTCTGCCACCGCGCATCTTTTTGATTACTCGGAGCGCTTTGCGAAAAATTACCTGCCCTATACCATCGAACTAGGCCGTTCCTTCGTCCAGCCCCGCTACCAGCGCGGCGCGCCCCGCAAAGGGCTCTTTGCCCTGGACAATCTCTGGGACGGCCTGGCCGCCGTGTTGCTCGAAAACCCCCGCCTGAAATACCTTTTTGGCAAGGTGACCATGTACCCGGAATACCATCGCGAAGCCCGCGACCGGCTGCTGGCTTTTATGCATCACTTTTTCCCTGACCCGGAACGCCTGGTTACCCCCACGGTGCCGCTCATTAGCCCGGAGGCGCTTAGGCCTATCGGCCAAATGTATGACGGACTGGATTTCAAGGCCGGTCACCAGTTGCTACAGCGCGAAGTGCGGCAGCGAGGAGAGGTAATCCCGCCTATGATCAATAGCTACATGAACCTGAGCCCTTCTATGAAAACTTTCGGCACCGCCGAAAATGACAACTTCGGCAAGGTGGAAGAAACGGGCATTTTGATCACCCTGGACGATATCTACCCCGAACGTAAGCAGCGCTATTTTGATAGCTACCAGCACTGCCAAACTTATCCGGGACACCCTTCCTAGCGGCCGGAATCCCATTTGGCCGCCAGGCCTAAAAAGCCCGGGCAAACCGCCAAGCGGACGAAGCGCGGAGAATTAGGTAGTTTTGTCCAGAATGCTCAAAATGAATTCCCAATGCGCTACGGATTACTGCTTGCTTTTTTGCTTACCCTGCCTGCCCTCTGGGCTGGCCCGGGGGATACTACGCTGGTAAAAGCCCATCAAAACGTGGATATGACCTGGTATGAAGGATACCGGGCCTGGGCGGAATTCCCGGATAGCACTCAATCTTTCCACCGCATATGGCTGCGCTATGAGCTGGGTTGCGCCACGGGGGGCTGCAGCGATTGGGACTATACCACTCTGGTTAGTCTTTTTCGGCAAACCGGGCGTACCGATAGCGCGGTGAAGCGTATCGATACCATCAGCCAGCAACCCCTGGTAGTGGATACCATCTGGCGCTTTTTCCCCCAGCGGGAAAAGGTGGAGCTGGCCAAGGTGATCACGCCCTACGGGGGCAGCTTACCGCAGGACTGGAGCCGGGTGTTTTATTTTGACGTGACGGATTATTACCCGCTCCTGCGGGACTCCGTGGAGCTGGAGGTGTTTTACCAGGGCTGGTCCAGTGGCTTTAGCGCCACCCTGGATTTTGTAATGATAGAGGGCACGCCGCCTCGAAAGGTGGAGCGCATCGATAATTTATACCAAGGGAAGGGCGATTATATCACCAGCAGCGGTTTTGAAAGCCAGCATCAACCGCCCCGTCAGGTGCCCCTTCACGACAGTACGCAGGGGCTCACGCTCCGCAATGCGCCCTCGGGGCATGGCTTTGTAAACGCGCTCAACTGCGCGGAATTTTGCGAAAAAGATTACCTGGTAAAAGTGGCCGGCCAAACGGTGGCCCGCCAGGCCATGTGGCGCTCTGATTGCGGCGCCAATCCGGTGTTTCCCCAGGCGGGCACCTGGCTTTATGACCGCGCCAATTGGTGCCCCGGAGACCGGGTGCGGCGCTACGATCACGACCTTACGCCTCACCTAAGCGGGGATACGCTTCAGGTGGACGTGGATATAGAAGCTTATAGCTATACCGTACCCAGTGGGGAGGTGCCCGCCAACTATAATTTAAGTACCCAACTGATCCAGTACGGGGCTTTTCAGCATGAACACGATCTGGCGGTAGAGGCTATTCTGCAGCCCTCCCGCGCTGATGAATACGCCCGGCTTAACCCCGTATGCGGACAGGCGCAGGTGGTGGTGAGCAACCGGGGCGGCCAATCGGTGAGCGGCGCTACCCTTCATTACGGTGTGGCGGGCAATGCTTTTCAGTTTCAGCAAGCGGTGCCAGAGCTGGCACCGATGGAAAAAGATACGCTCCTGCTATCCATGGATAGCCTGGCCTATTGGACCAGCTGGAAAACGGTGCGTTTTCAGGCCCGGGTGGCCCTGCCAGCGGGGATGACCGATGAGGTGTCTTTCAACAATGTACAGCAAAGCGATCTGGCCGAAACGCCGGTGCTTCCCGGTACTGTGGAGCTTCGGCTGCGGACTAATAATGCCCCGCAGGAAACCACCTGGCGCCTGGAAGATATTCAAGGCAATGTGCTCTACAGCCACGCACCTACCACGCCTAATACGCTATTGCGAGATACCTTTCAGCTGAGCACGGGCTGCTACCGCTTCATAGTGGAAGACAGTGATGAAGATGGCCTTACCTTTTTTGCCAATAACGACGGTGGGGGAAGCATTGCCCTGCGCGGGCTCAATGGCAGTAATTTTTACCAGAGCTTACCCAGTGATTTTGGCACCGGGCTGCGTTACACCTTTACGGTGGGCTTTGACCTGGATCGCCCTCAGTTTGCCACCCAGGAGGAGCGTTGGGAAGTATATCCTCAGCCGGCGGCGGAAGGATTTTGGCTGGAACCCATGCGCAGTGCAGCGCGCCGGGATATTCGTTTGCAATTGCTTTCCGCGGAAGGTCGTGTATTGCGAGAGGAAAGATTTGACCTGGCGGCGGGCGAAAAACGCTGGCTTTCTACGGAAGCCTTGGCGCCGGGCTTTTATGGCTTGCGCTTAGCTACCCGTCAGGGCACCATTCATAAGCGGGTTTTGGTTCGTTAGTGTCTGTCTATAAAGTCTCTCGCCCGTGGCGAGACGATCGTCCTTCTCGCTTCTATCGAGACTTATCTCGCCAGTGGCGAGACTGCGGTTTTATCGTCCTCTCGCGCCTCCCCGAAAAC
>JAVLBR010000019.1:0-21950 GCA_031581125.1 Schleiferiaceae bacterium
AAGAGACCTTGGGCAAAGGAGAAATAAAAAGAAGACGCATAAGCAAGATTTTCTGCGGTTTTAAGGACTAAGAGGCGCCTGCCAGCGGTCACAGCGCCAATCTTCTTCGGCCAGGCTGTGTTGGTGCACCAGGCCCAGGGCCTGGGCCGCCGCTTTTATTTTGGCTTCATCTTGTTTTAGATAGCCGCTCGTTACCAGATAACCTCCGGGCTGCAGGACCTTAATATAACGGCCCATATCGGCCAGGAGTACATTGCGATTAATATTGGCCAGGAGGATATGGTAAGGACTTTGCCCTTCCAGCCAATGGGCGTCACCGAGCTGGGCATTGATGCGGGAGCAGGCATTGCGCTGGGCATTTTCCCGGGTATTGTCCGCGGCCCAGTCAAAATTATCTACCGCATCTACCTCAGCGGCGCCGAGCCCTTCCGCCAGGATGGCCAGCACCCCCGTACCGGTGCCCATATCCAGTACCCGGGCATCGGTAAAATCCAGGGCCGCCATCTGCCGGGCCATCAGGCGGGTAGTGTGATGATGGCCGGTACCGAAACTCATCTGCGGCTGGATAACGATTTCGTGCTTAAAACCAGAGCGGGCCGGGTGAAAGGGAGCGCGAATGCGCAGCCAGCCGTCTACCTCCACCGGATCATACTGGCGCTCCCATTCTTCATTCCAGTTGACCTGCGATAGGGCCTCGGTGGTGTAAGAGAGGCTTATAAGGCCGTTTTGAACCGGCGGCAGTTTGGTAAGCACATCGGCTTGAAATTCCGCGCTCGGCAAGTAGCCCTTCAGGCCATAGGGTGTCTCTTCAAAGGATTCATAGCCCGCTTCGGAAAGGAGGGCCACCAGCAGATCCACCCCGGGTTCGCGCGGTTCTACGGTCATATCTACTACCAGGTATTCCATCAGCGCAGCAGTTCTTCACCGGCTTTGATAAGCGCGCAAAAATCATCTGCTTTAAGCGAGGCACCCCCTATCAGTCCGCCGTCTATATCGGGTTGCCGGAGGAGCTCATGGGCATTGGCCGGCTTCAGCGAGCCGCCGTACAGCAGGCTGGCCTCATCAGCCAGGGTAGCGCTATAGGCTTCTATCAGGTACTGGCGTATAAATTGGTGCATTTCCTGGGCCTCTTCCGGGGTAGCGGTGCGGCCGGTGCCGATGGCCCATACCGGTTCGTAGGCGATCACCAGGTTTTCGAGTTGATGCTCACTACAGCCGTCCAGGGCCCCCTCCAGCTGCTTGCGCACCACCGCTTTTTGCCGGCCGGCATCGCGGTCCTCTTCCCGCTCTCCCACGCAGAGGATGGGCAGAAGTCCCTTATCCCAGCAGCGTTCCAGTTTTTGGCGAAGCAGGGCATCACTTTCCGCGTGGTACTGGCGGCGCTCTGAGTGGCCCACGATAACCAGTTCCGTGCCGGCGGAGGCCAGCATACCGGCACTCACTTCGCCCGTGTAGGCGCCTTGCTCATGGGCGCTGCAGTCCTGGGCGGCCAGGCTTATGGGGGTATCCTGGCTTATTTTTCGGCCTTCGGCCAAATGTAAATACGGCGTGGCCATGACCACTTCCACTTTTTGCGGGGCATTTTCCCGCAGATACTCAGCTACCGCTTCGATGAGCTGGAGCCCCGTAGGAAGGTCGTGGTTCATTTTCCAGTTTCCGGCTATGATCTTTCGTGGCATTTGCGGAGAGGTTTAAATTTTAAAGTTGGTTTCAAATATCAGGTAAAGGCTCCCGGCGGGGTTTATCACCTTTGGCCGGCAGGCCCTAAAAGGGAGCGCTACGTGCGCACGCGGGGATCCAGCCAGGCGTAGAGGATGTCCACCAGAATGGTAATGCCTACAAAGGTAATGGCTATGGTGAGTACGGCGCCCATCACCACGGGGAGGTCGAGCTGATGCAGGGCGTCTACGATCTGCTTGCCGAGGCCGTTCCAGCCAAAGATGTACTCCACGAAAACGGCCCCCGCCAGCATGCTGGCAAACCAGCCCGAAGCGGCCGTGACTACGGGGTTAAGGGCATTGGGCAGGGCGTGGCGGCGCACTACGGTGCCCCGGGGGAGTCCTTTGGCCAGGGCGGTGCGGATATAGTCCTGGTTTAGCTCTTCCAGGAGGCTGCTGCGGGTAAGCTGAATGATGACGCCCAGGGGCCGGATGCCCAGGGTGAGGGCGGGAAGGATTAGGTTTTGGAGGGCCAAAAATTGCCCTTCGCCGTAGGGATCTACCGTGTAGAGGCTGCCGGTCATGCTCAGGCCGGTATACTCCGACCACACAAACCCAAAAAGCCAGGCGATGAGGATGGCGGCAAAAAAACTGGGGACCGACATCCCCACGGTACCCAGGACGGTGATAATGCGGTCTACGCTGGTGCCGGCGCGCAAGGCGGCCAGCCAGCCCAGAAAGAGGCCCAGCAACATGGCGATGAGGATGGAGGAAAGGGCCAGTAGGGCGGTATTGGGGAGGGTCTCCGCTATGATGGCGGAGACTGGCTTGCCCCGGCTGCGAAAGCTTTGGCGCAAATAAGGGGCCTTGAGGGCTACCACTCCCCGGCCCAGGGGCAATAGTTCCTGCAGGCGGGGATATTTAGCCGTATGAGTAAAGTGCTTGGGCTGCTGGCTGTGCCAGGAAAGCGGGCTCAGATCATTAAGATAATAGAGGTACTGCTGGTGCAGGGGCAGGTCAAAGCCGTACTTGTGGCGGATGCGCTGGAGCTGCTCGCTGTCTTCCCGCTGGTCGAGCATCATGCGGGAGGGATCGCCGGGGAGGACGTTAAAGAGCAGGAATACCACCGTGATAACGCCCCACATAACCAGTAGGCTGTAGCCCAGCTTATGGAGAACAAAGCGCAGCAAGGCTTAGCGGTACTCCTTCTGGAAGGTGGCAAAATCGGGGAAGTCCTGATAATGCCATTTTTTGACCACTACGCCGTCCTGGAGCAGCACCAGGCCGGGGTTGCTGCGCACGATGGTCTTGAGGGTGGTCTCATCCATGGTGGCCAGGGGGAAATTGAGCTGGTGCTTTTTCCGCATGGCCCGCTTTACGCTGGGCAGGGAAGCCGTAAGGCCCAGGACGGGAAATTGGGCCTTGCGGGCAGCCTGGGTAAATTTTACCAGGGAAGGAAAGGCGGCCGCGTGGGCTTTTTTAAGCTTGTAGCTCACCACCAGCAAGATGGCATCTTCCGCCAGCACGGAGTCGGTTATTTCCCGGTTTTGGAGCTGAATGTCAAAGTCATGGATAGGCGGCTTATAGCCTTCACTTATCTGCACGGTTTGGCTTTTATCTTCCAGGATTTCCCATTCTTTGCGGGTCCACCACTTTTCTTTGATGTAGCGGGTGCTCAGCATCTTTTGGGTTTCGCCGGTCTGCTTGTTTTTGAGGGTGTAGCGGGTAGCGTATTCGGGGGCTTTTTTGCCCAGCTCTTCGGCCGATTTGCGCCCTTCCACAATGCTGAGGCCTTCCGCGTAGGGACGAAAGTCCAAGATAGGGAGGTGATTGAGCACGTGGTAACCCAAGAGGCCACAACCCAGGAGCACGGCGGCCATAATGCCGGCATTTACGGGACGGTCCAGAAAGGGCCGGATGCTGTTCCGGTAGGTAAAGATGATAAGGATAAGCACCAGGAGCACCAGGTCTTTAAAAAAGGATTCCCAGGGCGTAAGGGGGATGGCATCGCCAAAGCAGCCGCAGTCGGTCACCTTGTTAAAGTAGGCAGAATAAAAGGTGAGGAAGGTGAAAAAGACAATCATGCCCAGGAGCAGCCAGGCGGTAAGTCGCCGCCAAAAGCCCAGGAGCAGGGCCACGCCCAGCAGGACTTCCAGGATGACCACGAAAAGGGCCAGCTCCAGGGAAAAAGGCTGGAGGAAGGGCAGGTTGAGTACATTGGCCGCGAAGTACTCATCCAGCTTATAGGAAAAGCCCAGCGGATCGTTGAGTTTTATGAGCCCGGAAAAGATAAAGAGCAGGCCTACCAGCAGGCGGGCGATGGGAAGTAGTTTGCGCATAAAAGCTTATTCTTGGGTTTCCTCCATTTTAATCAGGGCAAAAGCGGCGTAGTTAAGCATATCGGCGTAGTTGGCCTCCACTCCTTCAGACACGGTGGTAGCGCCATTGTTTGCCTCAATCTGCTTGAGGCGAAGCAATTTTTGCAAAATTAAATCGGTGAGGGAACTGAGCCGCATATCGCGCCAGGCCTCTCCGTAGTCGTGGTTTTTGCGTTCCATGAGGGCGCGGGCTTCGGCCACCACCGCATCATAGAGGGCCAGCGCTTCCTCGCGGTTCAAATCTGGCTGGGGGGCTACCCCCTTTTGGATTTGAATAAGCGCCATGGCGGCATAATTAAAGATACCGATGTACTCCCCGCGGCGATCGTCACTTACGCGCTGCACGCCGGTATTTTCCAAATTGCGTAGGCGCTGGGCCTTGATGAATATCTGATCGGTAAGGGAAGGTAAGCGGAGAATGCGCCAGGCGCAGCCGTAGTCCTTAAGTTTGTGAGAAAATAAATCGCGGCAGTGCTTCACCACCGCGGCATATTGCGTCAGGGTGCGTTCCATTTTCCTAAATTCGCGCTGATTTGCGGTTATGGATAAAACAATAGAAAATCGAGCGAAAGATAAGTCATTTTACGGCACCCGAAGCCTCCAGCTGGGCGGGGAGCTGTATGAACTGGACCGCCCCTGGCTCATGGGCATACTCAACCTAAATCCCCACTCCTTTTACGACGGTGGGCGTTATGACCAACTGGATGCGGCCGTGGCCCATACCGAGCAAATGCTCCAGGAAGGGGCGGACCTCATAGACCTGGGCCCTACCTCTTCCCGCCCGGGAAGTAGCCTCAGTGAGGCAGAGGCCGAGTGGGCGCTTTTGGAGCCCTTTTTAAGTACGCTTACCCAGCGCTTTCCGCGGGCCCTATTTTCGGTAGATACCTACCACAGCAGCGTAGCCGAACGCAGTGTGGCCGCCGGTGCGCATATGATCAACGATATATCGGGCGGGCGGCTCGACCCGCGCATGGCAGAAGTGATCGGTGCGCTAAAAGTACCCTACGTGCTCACCCACATGCAGGGCACCCCGCAAAATATGCAGGATAGCCCGAGCTACGAGGACCCTATCAAAGAGGTAGCGTACTTTTTCAGCCAGCAAATAGACCATTTTAACCGCTACGGTGCCATTAACCTCATCCTGGACGTAGGCTTTGGCTTTGGCAAAAGCGATGAACACAATTATAAACTACTGAACCACCTGGGCTATTTCAAGCAAATCTTTGACTTACCTCTACTGGCCGGCCTGAGCCGCAAGTCTATGATATGCCGGCCCACGGGCCGGCCGCCCCAGGAGGCCCTCCACGGCAGCACCGCCGGGCATACGGCCGCCCTTCTGCAAGGAGCCGATTTTCTACGCGTGCATGATGTTGAGCCCGCCCGGCAAGCCACCGCCGTGGCCGGCATGATCCAAAAACACCACTGATGTCGTTTTTGGATTTTTCCCTGCTGGATATACTGGATATTTTGCTGGTGGCCTTTTTGCTGTACCAGCTTTATCGGCTCATCCGGGATACCGTGGCCATCAATGTGCTCATAGGCGTAGCGGCCATTTACCTCATCTGGAAGGTGGTCGAGCTCCTGCAAATGGAGCTACTCAGTGAGATCCTGGGAAAATTCATCGGCGTAGGGGTCATCGCCCTGGTGATCGTTTTTCAACAGGAGATACGCAAGTTTCTCCTGGTCATAGGCTCGACCAACTTTACCCAGCGCCGGCGGATTTTCCGTCAGCTCCGCTGGCTGAGCGACGAGGAGCAACAAATAGATCTGGAGGAGATCGTGGCCGCCTGCCGCAGCCTAAGCCAAAAACATACCGGCGCCCTCATGGTGATAGAGCGCGTCAGTAAATTGGGCTTCTACCGGGATAGTGGCACTCCGCTGAACGCCGAACTTTCCGCCCCGCTTTTGGAAAGCATCTTCAACAAATATTCGCCGCTGCACGACGGGGCGGTGATCATCAGTGGGGAGGAAATTGTGGCGGCCGGTTGCATTATGCCGGTGAGTGACCGCAGCTCCCTGCCCTCCCGCTTTGGCCTGCGCCACCGGGCCGCCATAGGCATTGCGGAGAAAACCAATGCCCTGGCCCTGGTAGTAAGCGAGGAAACGGGCGACATCTCCATTGCGGATGGGGACGATTTTGTCAATAAAATCGAACCGGACAACCTCAAGGAAATGCTCCGTAAGGCCACGGAAAACCCCTAAGAAGCCCCCGTGTATCCCAAAATGATAGAGGAAGTCTATACGGCTTATCCTGGCTCGATTAAAGAATAAATAAGCTCCGTAGCAAGGATCTATTTCCTTAACTTCGCAGCGTTTACACACTTAGTGTACTTTTAACACTAAGTTAACACGCCAAATATTAAATTTCGAAGACCATGTCAGAAACCACCATTGCCAACACCGCTCCCCTTACGCCCATGCTTCACGCTCATCGGATTATGGTGGTGGGAGTAAATGAGGTCGACGAGATGCTGCTGCGCTATATTCTGGAAGAGCTGGGCGCGGGTATGGACATAGTAAATAGTGGCCGCGAAGCGCTGGATCAGGTCCAGGAGCGCAGCATAGACATGGTGATTATGAATACCCAGCTCCGAGACCAAAACGCCCTGGAGCTGGCCAAAAAACTGCGGCAAACGCAGCGAAAGACGCTTCCCATCATCGGCATTACGGCCCAGGACGCCCAGAGTCGTTCCCTGTTCCATGGGTTTAATTACATTATTCACCGCCCCATTGAGAAGCAAAAGGTACACCGGGCCCTGCGCGAGCACCTTTCCACCATCGATTAATAGCGCCCTGGGCGGTAGTGCGCAGCACTACCCCCTGCTTATTCGCCCAGCGCTGCCAGGCTTTTTGGTTTGCCCGCGAGGTCAGGAGCCATACTTCTTCCGGGGGCACCTCCACGCCGCGAGGCGGGTCTCCTTCTTCCACCCACCACCAATCTACCGCCAGCTCAGCGGGAGGTGGGGTTGGCTTGCGCCAAATGAGTTTCTCGCCCAATACTAGGCTGGCAGGCCCTATGACCAGATGTTCGCTGGCCCAAACGGTATCCAGGGACCAAGGGAGCCGCTTCAATTCCCGGATATCCAAAAACTGCCAATGCGGCCGGAGGTGATAGGCGATCTTGGTGCTATCTCTTAATAGCGAGCGCTGCCCCAGCACATACCCCTTATTCCCGGTGTAAAGACCTACTCCTACCTGCGGCCCCAGGTGGTAAGCGGTCACCCGGATGCCTCGATTTTGCTGCGCGGTTTCTATCACTTGCCAGCTCACCAAAGCGATTAAAGCCAGCCCCCAATACCAAAAGAACTTTTCCCGGCGGCGCAGCCACCAGATCCCGGCTATCACCAGTACGTAGAGTAGTACCACTTCGCCCCAGCCGATATCCAGCTGGGAAATCAAGCCCCAGTCCCTAGCCTGAATCCAGGCTACGCCGCCAATCATCCAGTGCATCAAGGCCTCATACGGCTGGTAAAGCAAATCCGGAAGCGAGGCCACCGCCGAAAGCCCCAGTAGAGGAAACCCGCCATACATGAGGAGGGTAACCAGCGGTACCACCCATAAATTGGCCAACCAAAACAGGCCGGGAAACTGGCCAAAGTAATGAAGCGCCAGCGGGGCCGTACCCAGCTGAGCGGCTATAGAAACGGTAAGCAAGGCCAGGGGGAAGTTGAATACCGCCCATTTGGTGGCCAGGGGTCGGTAAAGCATGGGCTGCACCCAAACGATAGCCAGTACGGCGGCGTAACTCAGCTGAAAGCCTACCTGAAAAAGATAAGCCGGATGGCAAAGCAACAAGACAACAGCCGAGGCCAGCAGCGCATTATAAACAGAGGTGTAGCGATCAAAACAGCGCCCCAGGGCCACAAAAGTGAACATGACCACGGCCCGCACTACGCTGGGCGCAAAACCCGCCAGAATGGCAAAGCCCCAGAGTAGGATCGCAATAATCAGGGGCTGCAGCCAGCGCCCTCCGGGCACACGCCGCAGCCAGAAAAGCAGGTACTGCAAGACCAGGTAGATGATGCCTACGTGCAAACCACTCACCGCCAAAACGTGCATGGTCCCCGCCTGGGCAAAGGATTGCCGCAAGTCGTCCTCCAGGGCAGCGCGATAGCCCAGCAGCAAGGCCTGCGCCACTTCGCGGGTGGGCTTGCTTACCGGCCAGCCCCGGATCACCTCCAGCAAATACTGGCGCCAGTCCATAAAAGAACGCCATAAGGGCCACCCCCCGCGTTGGCCCTTGGCCCAGTGAGAGGAGGCCAAATAAGCCGTCCCCCTAAACCCCTTATCTGCCAGGTAAGCCCCGTAGTCGAATTGCTGAGGGTTTAAGGCCTTTGGCAGGGCTTGAATAGCCCCTTTAAAAACAAGCTGATCGCCGTAACGCAAGCGGCGTGCAGCCGAATCGGGTTCCAGATAAAGTAAAACCTTCCCTTCCATAGCTTTAAAAGAATCCCCTTGCCAGGCACCCAACAAGCGCGCCGGGGCCGCAATGGCATTTTCGGTGGGCTCGGGAAATTCCTGTATTTCCACCCACCAGCGGCCCTGCCCGTGGTCTACGTGAGCCCGGCGCTCTTGCATAAGCGCCTGGGCCAGGGCCCCGATGCCCAGGAAAACCGTCAAGGCCATAATCCCAAATAGCAGGGCGTAGGGATAGCGCGAGAAGTATCGTTTAAAGAGGACCAATAAGGCCCAAAGGGAAAAAGCCCCGCCCAAACCAGGGAGAATAAGGGACAAGGGCCAGTCCAAATAAGTATTGAGCCCTATGCCCAGGCAGAGGGCCAATAGCAAGCGAAGCAATGGAAAGCGGGTCCAGAACAAAGCAGCCAGGTTAGGTTTACCTGGCTAAATTAATTATTTTACATAGCACTTACTGGATTGCCAGTACTATAAAAGGAGCCTTGCGATTAAAGAAAACAACTTGGGCCTATAAAAAAGCATTCCCGCATTGAGCCCTATCCAGCCATGTGGCCCCGTCCTTTTTAGGGGAGCTAAAAGGCCAACTTACCCCCACGTGCTTTCCAAGCGCTAGGGGTGACACCTTCGTGCTTCTTAAAGGTGCGCGAGAAATAATTGAGATTGGTAAAGCCACTATCGTAACAAGCCTGCGTGACCGTACGTTGATGCATAAGCAGGTATCGCTTAGCCAGGGCCAGTCTTTCCCGGTTAATAAATTGGACGGGGGTTTCCCCTAACTCTCGCTGAAAGGAGCGGAAAAATTGCGCTCTTGACAAACAGGCTTTGTTGGCTAGTTCGTCTATCGAAAGTTTAGTAGTGATATTTTGGCGTATGTATTCGATCACGGCCGCCAGGCGGTTTTGGGTGGAGAGCTCTCGAAGGTTACTAAGCAGGAAATGCCGCGCATGGGTTCGCATCAGGAGAACTATCAACTCCTGGGTGGTATAAGAAGCCATCATCTGCTTGCCCAGGTTATCATTTACCATCACGCGAATAAGCCTGTTGAGGCATTCCTGAACTTGGCCATTGTGGAGCAGCAGAAAATTGTCCTGACACCAGCCCCAGCCACCGCTATCCACTTTAGGCGCATTTTCGTTCAACCAGGCCATGGTACTCCTCACCAGGTCATTGCTAATTTCCAGCGCCAGACACTGCGTGGGGTTTTCCTTGGAGGCTTCAGGAAAATCAATGTACATCAGTTCAGAAGCGGGCATAACGATGCTTTGGCCAGGCGCAAAATCAAAGGGGTTTCTTCGCTTCAAATGCATGACTTTTTTACCTTGTATCATGCTTACCACTACGGGATTATCGAACTCCAGGTCGAAGTTGTAGGTGGTTTTACTAGTTTCAAACACATTTAAAACGGCGTGATCGGCTTTATGAGCGGTTTGATGCTCAATTTCCGATTTCGGCCTGCTGAAAATTTTGTGTTTCGCCTTAAGATTGAATGAGTCCAGCATTTACCGCGTATCCTAGAAGATGTTAAATGTACACTAATTAAGCGTTTTGACCAAAATTAAGGTCTCCATGAGATTATTGTGCTAATGCTTGCGACTGGCGTAGAAGCCTCCCCTGGTTTATCGCTTCACCTTGCATGAAATTTAATTTAAATTGTCATGTCAACACAAACTACAAAGGAAGCGACCACGGTGGTAAGCAGGCCCACCATCAAAGCCCAATACGATAATTACATCGGTGGAAAGTTCGTGGCACCGGCTGATAGCGGCTACTTCGAGGTGGTAAGCCCGGTAGACGGAAAGGTATTCACCAAAGTAGCCCGAAGCAAAGCGGCCGATATAGATTTAGCCTTGGATGCCGCTCACGAGGCCTTTAAATCTTGGTCGCAAACCTCGGCTACAGAACGGGGCAACGTGCTCTTAAAAGTAGCTGACCGCATAGAGGAAAACCTAGAGTACCTGGCCGCCGTAGAAACCATTGACAACGGAAAAGCCATCCGGGAAACGATCAATGCAGACTTGGCTTTGGTAGTGGACCACTTCCGGTATTTTGCCGGCGTTATTCGCGCTGAAGAAGGTTCTGTTTCTGAACTCGATGCCACTACGGTTTCGATGAACATCAAAGAGCCACTCGGCGTAGTGGGACAAATTATACCCTGGAACTTCCCCATTTTAATGGCCACCTGGAAAATAGCGCCGGCGCTGGCTGCGGGAAATTGTACCGTGGTAAAACCCGCCGAGCAAACCCCCGCCTCCATCATGGTCCTCATGGAAATAATTGGGGACTTAATCCCCGCTGGCGTTCTTAACGTGGTCAACGGTTTTGGGCCTGAAGCAGGTAAGCCACTGGCGCAATCGCCCCGGGTAAGCAAGGTAGCCTTTACGGGAGAAACCACTACGGGCCGCCTCATTATGCAATACGCCTCCGAAAATCTGAACCCGGTAACTATGGAGCTGGGCGGAAAATCGCCCAATGTATTCTTCAATTCCGTGATGGATGCCGATGATGAATTCCTGGATAAGTGCGTAGAAGGAGCGGTAATGTTTGCCCTTAATCAAGGCGAGGTGTGTACCTGCCCCAGCCGAATTTTGGTCCAGGAAGATATTTATGAAGCCTTTATGGAGCGGGTCATTCAGCGGACCAAGGAAATAAAAATGGGGAACCCCCTGGATAAAGATGTAATGATGGGTGCTCAAGCCTCACAAGATCAATGGGAAAAGATCCTGAATTACATCGACATTGGGAAACAGGAAGGCGCAGAGGTGCTGACCGGCGGTAAAGCTGCTAGCCTAAATAGTGGCCAGGAGGATGGCTTTTACATCGAACCTACCATCCTAAAAGGGCACAATAAAATGAGGGTTTTCCAGGAAGAGATCTTTGGACCGGTTACCTCCGTGACTACTTTCAAGACCGTGGAAGAGGCTATTGAAATTGCCAATGACACCCTCTACGGCCTAGGTGCTGGGGTATGGACCCGGGATGCGCACGAACTCTATCAAGTCCCGCGGGCCATAAAAGCTGGTCGGGTATGGGTAAACTGCTATCATGCCTATCCGGCCCATGCGCCATTTGGAGGCTATAAAAAATCCGGTTTTGGCCGGGAAACGCACCTGATGATGCTCAACCACTACCGCCAAAACAAGAACATGCTTATCTCTTACGAGAAGAATAAGCTGGGCTTCTTTTAGAAAAGTATGCCCCCCCATAAACTCCCCGCTCCCGGCAAAGGAGCGGGGAGTTATTTTTACCTTTTAAGCCTAAGCCTTATGCCACACGCTAGAATAGATATAAGCCAGCAAGCCAAAGAGCTAATTGACGAGATCCGGACGGTTCACGGGCCTCTCATGTTTCACCAAAGCGGCGGATGCTGTGATGGATCCAGCCCGATGTGCTTCGCCCGTGGAGATTTTAAAGTAGGCGCCTCCGACGTCTGGCTGGGCGCCATCCACGGCTGCGACTTTTTCATGTCGGCCGATCAGTTTGATTACTGGCAACATACCCATCTCACCCTGGATGTGACCGATGGAAGAGGGGCTAGTTTCTCCCTTGAGATTCCCTACGGCAAGCGCTTTGTCATCAAGAGCCGGCTGTTTAGCGAAGAAGAAAGCAAAGACTTAGCAACGCTTAAAAGGGGGGATGAATGGCAAGGGTAGCCCCTTTAAGGTGCCAGCCCGTTTCATTTATCACTCTTTGGCCAAGCACTTCCTGGGGTAGCATGCTAAGAGCCAAGTTGATGGATAGAACCCAGTCTTACATCAGCGTAATAAAAACGCAGAATAGCGCGGTAGGAATAGCCCTTGCGGGCCATTTCAATGGCCCCGTCCTGAGACAAACCCACGCCATGTCCGTACCCCCAGCCCTTGAGGATGATGTAGGCGCCCTCCTTTTCCACTTGAAAAAAGGTGGAGCGCAGCCCAAAATCGCGCCGAAACTCGGTGAGCTTTAAGGAGCGCCCCTGGTAGCGAAAATGGCTGCGCCGCTCCCGCTGGTCGAAGTTGAGCAAGGCTTTCTGTAAATCCAGGTTATTTTCTACCCCCAGCCTGTTGGCAAAGTAGCGGAAAAAGCGCTCCGTGGTAATGCGCCGCTCCCAGCGATAGGAGTCCCCCCCCACGCTAAAGCTGTCTGGCCGCGAGCGGAGATAGGGCACTGGCTCCAGCCACACGTCTTCCGAGTTGAGGGTGTACCCGCCGCTATTGGCATGAAAAACGCTGAGGATCGGTTCGTCTTCTTCCAGGAGCAGGATGGTGTCCCGGGTGGCCTCTACTGCGGAGTCTATTTTGGCCGCATAAGTATAATGAGCCTTATTCCGATATACCTGGGAGCTCACCCCGTCGGTAAGGATATACCCTTGCTCCTGGATACGATCCCGTTGGCGCATGGCATAGGTGCGAGCCAAAACGGCCTGCGCTTTAAAAAACGCCAATAAACCCACGTGGCCGGCTTCGCTTTCTACCACGCCCGCTACGTAACGGGGAAGGGCTACTTCATTGACCACTAGCAATTCTGAACCTTTTCCCCAAAAGTGCAGGTTCCCGTAGTAAGACCGGTTTTGCCCGTGGGCACTAATCCGGAACTGCCGGCGCGGATCTTTACTACGAAATTGCAACCGCTTATAGGAGCCCAGAAACTCCTGGCCCCGGGAGAGCCGTATACCTTCGGCGCCATACCGGAGGTAATAGGTCCGAAGGCTATCGGCCGCAAATACATCGTAGACGGTATCGATCAATCTGTTTTGCTGGTTCAGAGCCAGGACGTAGTAACGGCCGGTATCCAAGCTTAGGCTTACTTGCTCCAGTTTATAACGGGCAAAAAGCCGCACCCTTACCGCCGTATCGTCTTGCCCAGTGACCGTCCAGGTACCCAATAGCAGTGCTATAAAAAATAACTTTCTCACGCTGAAGATGCTTCCTGGTGAATGATTTGGGCAGCTTTTTGGGAGGCGCCTGCTCCTCCTAATTCTCGGCGCAATTGCTGATAGCCGGCCTGGAACCACTTTTGGCCGGAGGCCGAAAGACAATAATCCAACTCCCGCCGAAGCCGGGCGGGAGTCAGGTCATGCTGAATGAGTTCAGTGACCACTTCGCGGTCCAGCACCAGATTAACTAGTGAAATGTAGGAGACCTTGACCAGTCGGCGGGCTATCCAATAGCTAAGCGAGCTCCCACGGTAACAAACCACCTGGGGCACGCCGAAGAGAGCCGTTTCCAGGGTAGCGGTGCCGCTGGTAACGAGTGCCGCATCCGCTACCTCCAGCAGCTCATAAGTGGAAGATTCTAAAAGGGTAATGGACTGCTCTCCTATTATTTTCTGGTAAAAACCCCGGTTTTGGGAAGGAGCCATGGCTACCATTATTTTTTGCTCCTGGGGATTAACCGCGGCTAGCATGAGGGGCAGCATGGTGGCTATTTCCTGCTGGCGGCTGCCCGGCAGTAGAGCTACTACCGGCTGGGCAGCATTTGCCTGCCAGGCCTGGAGGCGCTCCTCTTTGGAAAAGGTGGGGCGCCGCGCTATGGCGTCCAGCAGGGGATGGCCCACGCAGGTGGTAGGTATGTGGTACTGAGAAAAAAAAGCCTCTTCAAAGGGTAAAATGACCAGCAGCTGATGCACAGAACGGCGTAGCTTATGCACCCGGGCCGTTTTCCAGGCCCAAGCCTGAGGAGCTATGTAATAGACCACCCTGAAGCCCTGCTTATGCGCCCAGCGCGCTATCCGCATGTTAAAGCCTGGATAGTCTATAAGGACCAGCACATCTGGCTGGAAGACCGCAATATCTTCTTTACAAATACGCATATTGGCCAGGATGGTGGGCAAGTGCCGGACCACCTCTACAAAGCCCATGAAAGCTAACGAACGGTAGTGTTTTACCAGGGTGGCACCCGCCTGCTCCATGCGATCGCCGCCCCAGGCGCGTACCTGGGCGGAAGCATCTTTTTGCCGCAGCTGTTCGATTAAAAGGGCGCCGTGCATATCGCCACTGGCCTCCCCCGAAACGATGTAATATTTCACTTTAATTTCGCTTTACCCAATCGGGCATACACAATGGAGAGCAACGTAATCTGTTTTTTTTAAGATACTTAATTTCAAAATTCTTTATATCGAGCTATTTGCTATTCTCTCGCTAGTACTTCTACTTATTTGCCCTAAAGTTTGGGAATTTTTTGAGTAACTCCACCCCCCTGCGCAGAAGTTTATAACAGAATCTTGTAGATAAATGCCGCCAGCAGCCACATCAAAGAAGCAATGAGGATACCTTTACTCATGGCCTCTCGGCTAAAGCGTAAGAAAGCAAAGAAAAGGGCCGCATTTAAAATCATGCCCATGGTGATGAGCTCCACGTTGATGTGCTTGACCAGGGCTATTTCCTCGTAGCGCTGCAGTCCCTGCAGCTCTGGACGGGCTTGCAAAATGAGCCAAAAGGCTAGCGGTGGCAAGGCCGCGCCCAGAAGCCAGCCAAGGGCCAGTGCCCCCAGCGGGGTTTTGTTTTTGGTGTGCATGATGTAATAGGGCCACTATTCGGGTGCAAAGGTAAATTCCTTTCCCTTCCAGTCTTGTAAGAGCTGATGATCGGTAAGGTCGCTTTTTACGGGTACGATGGTAATGTAGTAGGCGCTTAAGAAGTGTTCATCTGTATCGGTTCCCATGTCGTAGCGGGCAAACTGGCCGGTAAGCCAGAAGTACTCGCGGCCCCGTGGATCGCGGCGTTGATCAAATTCTTCTTCCCAATTGCCCCGGCACTGCCGGGTAATCTTTACCCCCGCGTAGGGCTTGCCCTGGTACTTGGGGATATTTACGTTAAGGCACACGCCCTCCGGCAGGCCTTCCTTGAGGACCCGTCGTGCAATGGCCTTTACCTGCGGCAGAGCCGGTTCAAACTCAGCATCCCGAGCAAAGTCACAAAGGGAAAATCCAATGGAAGGAATGCCTTCCAGGCAGCCCTCCATGGCGGCCGACATGGTGCCGCTATACAGCACATTGATGGAGGCATTGCTACCATGGTTGATGCCGCTTACCACCAGGTCGGGGCGGCGGTCGAGTACTACATTTACTGCCAGCTTGACACAGTCTACCGGAGTACCGCTACAGGCATACTCCCGCTGCGGCCCTTCATCAATCTCATTGGGATCGCAGCGTAAAATACCGGTAATGGTAATGGCGTGCCCCATGGCACTCTGCGGGCCATCTGGCGCCACCACCACTACCTCTCCCAGCTCATTCATAGTGCGGATAAGGTAGCGCAAGCCGGGCGCCGTAATGCCGTCGTCGTTGCATACTAAGATGAGGGGTTTCTTTTCATTGGGGGAGGCCATGGCATGCACTGTTTAAAATGGGGCGTAAAGCTATCACTTCCTATCCTTCTGAACAGCGAGGCACACGTTTTGATTACGTAAATTCGCCCCGCTACTGCTCAAGGCAGCTTAGCAGGTTCTACAAGGTCAAATTTAATTTTATCCATACCATGTTTATCGTCATTCTTTTAGGTTTCATGCTGGCCGGCTTCATCGTACAGATGCGGCTCAAGAAAAAATTTAAAAAATACGGCCAAATGGGGCTGGCCAATGGCCTTACCGGCCGGGAAATAGCCGAAAAGATGCTCAGCGACAATGGCATCACCGACGTAAGGGTGATCTCCACCCCCGGTAAGCTTACCGACCATTACGATCCGCGCAACAAAACGGTAAACCTCTCCGAGGACGTGTACCAGCAAAACTCCATCGCTGCCGCCGCCGTTGCAGCGCATGAGTGCGGCCACGCCGTACAGCATGCCCAGGCCTACAGCTGGCTGCAGCTCCGTTCCACCCTGGTGCCAGTGGTGAGTTTTAGCTCGCGCATGATGGGCTACGTCTTTATGTTCATGCTCTTTGGGGCCTTCATTACCAGCTGGTTCCCTTTGCAGAGCGTACTACTGATCATGATCGCCCTGCAGGCCTCCATTACGCTTTTTACCATGGTCACCCTTCCGGTGGAGTACGATGCCAGCAACCGCGCCCTGGCCTGGCTCAAACAAACCGGCACCGCCACCGTAGAAGAGCACGGCCAGGCCAAAGATGCCCTTAACGCCGCCGCCAATACTTACCTGGTGGCTGCCCTGGCCGCCATCACCCAGCTGGCCTATTACGTGCTTATGTTTATAGGCATGGACGATTAGGGCCGTTCCGGGCACCTCCCCCCGAGCTTAGTTTACAAACCTTCTAATTCCCCACTACCGCCAGCGCCCTCCTGCGCTGGCTTTTTTTAGGGGCCTGGCGGCCAAATGTTATAGCGGGCAAACAGCCACCCTTAGATGCCCGTACTAAAGGTTCCTTAACGATAATGCTTTTACCCCCGGTAGTGCTAGCAGTGGCAAGAACGATCCTCTCGCCACGGGCGAGATTGAACTTTACAAACAGCCCCCCTAAAGCCTACCCCCCCAGCTTCCCAAGACTTTCCCGCAAAGCCGCCAGCTTATCCGCGGCATCGGCTTTTTTCTGGCGCTCTTTGTCCACTACCACGGCGGGGGCGTTCTGCACAAAGCGCTCGTTGCTGAGTTTTTTCTCCGTTTTCTGGAGAAAACCTTCCAGATACGCGATCTCCTCCTGGAGGCGCTGCTGCTCGGCGGCCAGGTCTACCTGCTCCGCGGCGGGGATATAGCACTCGTGCTTGCCCGCCAGGAAGGTAAAGCCCGGGCCTTCTTCCGCGCCGCGCTCCAGGATGGTTTCCAGATTGGCCAGCTTTTGGGCCACCGGAAAAAGGTTGATGCCCAGCGCTTCCGGCCCGGGCACGTGCAGCGCCAGGGCTTCTTTGCGAGGGATATTCTTTTGGGCGCGCACGTGGCGCACCCCATTTACCACGGCCAGCATTTGGTCAAAGTCGCCCAAAAGCTGCTCGTTGGGCGCTTGCACATTTGGCCAACGGCCCAAACCTACGCTGTCCCCTTCCGCACGGGGGCGCAGCAAATGCCATATTTCCTCGCTCACGAAGGGCATAAAAGGGTGCAGCAGGGCGCATACTTGCTCGAAGAAATCCAGCGTGCGGTCACGTACTTCTTCGCTGATGGGCTGCTGGTAAGGGGGCTTGATAGCCTCCAGGTACCAGTTGCAGAAATCGTCCCATACGAAGCGGTAGAGGGTCATCAGGGCCTCACTGAGGCGGTAGCGCTCGAAGCTGGCTTCCATACGTTGAACGGTGTCTTTGAGCTTTTCGTCCAGCCACAGCATGGCCACGTCGGCCGCCGGCTCCGGGGCGGAAGGCAAGGTGTCCCAGCCCTTTACCAGGCGCATGGCGTTCCACACCTTGTTGGCAAAATTGCGGCCCTGCTGGCACAGCTCTTCCTCAAAGGGGAGGTCATTGCCGGCCGGCGAGGTGAGCAGCATGCCCATCCGCACGCCATCGGTGCTGTAGCGTTCCATCAGGCCGATGGGGTCGGGGCTATTGCCCAGGGATTTAGACATTTTGCGGCCTTGGGCATCGCGCACTATACCGGTTAGGTACACGTGCGAGAAGGGCCGCTCGCCCCGGTAATGGTAGCCCAGCATGATCATCCGTGCCACCCAGAAGAAGAGGATCTCCGGGGCGGTGACCAGGTCGCGCGTGGGGTAATAATAGTTGACCTCGGCATTATCGGGCTGGCGTATGCCGTCAAAGACCGACATGGGCCACAGCCAGGAGGAAAACCAGGTGTCCAGCACGTCTTCATCTTGCCGGAGGTCGCTGGCCTGCAAGTGGGCATTGCCGCTGTCCTGGCGGGCCTGGGCCAGGGCCTCTTCCTCATTGAGCGCCACCACCACCTGGCCATCGCCGTAGTACCAGGCGGGAATGCGATGCCCCCACCAGAGCTGCCGGGAAATGTTCCAGTCGATCACATTTTCCATCCAGTGGCGGTAGGTGTTCTTAAATTTTTCGGGGATCAGGGCGATGTCTGGCTCCTCGTCCATGATGGCCTTCAGGGCGGGCTGGGCCAGATCTTTCATGCGGAGAAACCACTGATCGCTCAGCCGCGGTTCTATCACCGCGCCGGTGCGCTCGCTAGTACCTACCTTGGTGGGGTAGTCTTCCGTTTTTTCCAAAAAGCCCTGTGCTTCCAGCTCAGCGGCTATTTTTTCGCGCACCGCAAAGCGGTCCATGCCCTCGTAGTGCAAGCCGTGGGCGTTGAGGGTACCATCTTCATTGAGCACCTCCATTATTTCCAGGTCGTGCTTTTGGCCTATGGTATAGTCGTTTATATCGTGGGCCGGGGTTATTTTCAAGCAGCCGGTGCCAAATTCGCGGTCCACGTATTCATCCGCTATGATGGGCACCGCGCGGCCACTGATAGGCACGGTCACCTGCTGCCCCACCAAGTGCTGGTAGCGCTCATCGTCCGGATTTACGCACACCGCCACATCGCCCAGGATGGTTTCCGGCCGCGTGGTAGCCACCCGCAGGTGGCCCTCCTGCCCCACCAGCGGGTAGCGCATATAGTACAGTTTACTGGCCACTTCCTGGTGCACCACTTCCTCGTCGGAAAGGGTGGTGCGGGCCTGCGGATCCCAGTTTACCATCCGGTAGCCGCGGTAGATGAGGCCTTCCCGGTACAGGTCTACAAATACCTTCAGTACCGACTCGCTCCGCTCCTCATCCATAGTAAAGGCCTCCCGCCGCCAGTCGCAGGAGCAGCCCAGGCGCTTGAGCTGGTCCTGGATAATGCCGCCGTGCTTATGCGTCCAGTCCCACACTTCCTCCAGAAAAGCCTCCCGGCCCAGCTCGGTTTTAGACTTGCCTTCGGCCTGGAGCTTGGCCACCACCTTAGCTTCGGTGGCTATGGAGGCGTGGTCGGTACCGGGCACCCAGAGCGCGTTATAGCCCTTCATACGGGCCCGGCGGATGAGCACATCCTGGATGGTATTGTTCAGCATGTGGCCCATGTGCAGCACGCCCGTGACGTTGGGCGGCGGCATCACGATGGTATAAGCGGCCCTTTCATCCGGGTCCGATTCGAAGATGCCTTGCTCTTGCCAGTACTGATACCAGCTCGCCTCGCGTTCCTGGTAGTTAAATTGGGCGGGGATTTTGTTCATACCGGACCTCCTCTTTTATTAGTGTCTGTCTATAAAGTCCAATAACTTCGTTGCGATCGTCCTCAAAATCCTCATTTACTTCAGTAAACTGCGGTTTTATCGTCCTCTCGCGCCTCATTCTTGAACTTTTTAGAGCAGACACTTGCTCGTATGGGGAAACATTAGTCAGTCTCTGTCCACAGAGTCAAGTATCTGTTCTAGAAAGTTGAGCCGGCAAAGGTAAGCAGCCCACCGGAAGCTTCGCCCTGGGTTTATGCGTTCCTGGCGCCCCACTGGGCCGCGCGTTTTTGGTTTCCGGCCTCCCGGCCAAATGGGCGCCTCGCCGCTACCGGCTTATATCTTCATCAGGCAGCCTCAGCCCAGGGAAGCAGCTTCCGTTACGGGGGCTTGGATCGGGGCCAGGGCGCCCAGTTTGAAGAGCTCTTCTGCCAGCACCATCCGGCTATCGAGGTCCATGTGGGCGGGCCAGTCTTGCACCGGTGCCGGCTCTTCCTGGGCCAGCAGCCAGTCCAGGTAAGGCTTGCAGGAAGCGGGCAGTTCTGCTTTGAGGTCGTAAAAGTAAATGGCCAGGGTATCGCCTTCCAGCTGCAGCCGAATTTGCTCGGGCTCTCGCAGGCACAGAGGCGTAGCGGGGTCCAGCTTTTGGCTTTCGGTAAATTGGCGTAGCATGCCCCGCGCCAGGGGATTTTGCCGGCCGTGGAAATCCTTGCGGAGTTCCGGGTCTTCCAGCAGCTGGTCTACCATCCGGTGCAGAGTCTCCTGCACTTCCCGTAGCTCGTCTTGCGCGGATTCCGGGGCGTGGAATTTCGGATAGCGGCGCAGGGCCAGGTGGTCTTGAGAGCGGTCCAGGAGCAGGCCGGCCAGCTTCTCGGCGTAGTTTTTCCCCAGCAAGCCCAGGGTGATATGCCCTGAGTTTGCGTCGGTACAGTAGGCATCGTGCATCACCCCCCGGGGAATGTAGAGGGTATCCCCTGCTTCCAGAGTAAATTCATCGATAAGGGCCCCAGGTTCCATCTCTTTTTTAAGAAAGGGCATGGACTTATCCGGCAGCGGCTTTTCGTAATCGTAGATGCGCCAGCGTTTGCGGCCGGCAAACTGGAGGATAAATACATCGTGGGTATCGTAGTGCGGGGAAAAGCCCTGGGCGTTTTGTGGCGTGAGGTAGAGATTAGTTTGAAAGGAATGCTTAAAGAAGTTTTCCATTTCGTTGGTAAGTCTCCGCAGGGAAAACAGGCGCTCCTGGGCCCCGGAAAACACCATGGTACTGCCCTCGGCGTAGTGCCGGAGAAATTTGAGGGGATCTATGCGTTTGCTGCCGCCCACCGTATAGCCCTCGGCATCGGGAAAAGTTTCCTGAGCATTGTCCACGATCCGGGTTTGGGGATGATGCAGATGCATGGAAAAAAGCATCTCGTCCACTTGGTCGTAACTCAACAGCTTGGCAAAATAATCGGGGTCTTGCCGGTGTATTTTTAAATAACGCTTTTCGTAGTAGCGGTCAAAAAAGACTTGGGGCGCAATGGGATTTAGTAAGAAGGGAAGCATAAGAAAGGGAGGGTTTGGAAGCTTGATGAAAAAAGGGAGAAAAAAACCCCGGCTTACACCGGGGCTGTTAAGCTTGGTTGATGCGGCTTAATCGAAATCGGAGCAGCGGTCACCAAAACCGGACAGGTCTCCGGAATCGTAATCCCCGCCAAAATCGTTGGCATCGGCATACACGCCGGTGTCATAGCGGGCGGAGCCATTGCCATCGCCGGTATCAAAGTCGCTGCAGCTCTTATCGTCGCTGAGCAAGCAGGAGCTCATGGTCATAGAGCCGGCCAGCATGAGGCCCATGGCCCCGAGGCGGGCCGCACCTCTGCGGGTGGCATGACTTACGCGTATGTGGTCTTTGTTTAGTTTTTGCATAGTAGTTGGATTATTTAGAGAGGTAAACATTGATTATTCGGGATTCATACGGGGTGCCAGCCCTTCATTTGGCGGTGGAACGGCCATTGAGGTGGCCCAAAACGGTGGGCATTTTAATGGATATTGACGCTTCGAAAATAGCGCGATAGTTCACCAAAATACTGATCTGGCGAGCCTTTTGGCATAAATGACGGTTTTTTTAGCACGAGCAGCAGGGCTTCATTTGTGCCTGCCCATGGAGTCAAGTGTCTGGACTAAAAAGTTGGTTCCCCACTTTTTCGGGACCTGTCCCGATTTCTTCGGGGCCTGTCCCGACTTATTCGGGAAGGCGTGCGCAGCATTCAAAAGCGCAGTCTCGCCAATGGCCAGATAAGTCTCGTTTTATTAGCGAGAAAGCAAGCGTAACGAAGCTGACCGACTTTATAGACAGACACTAGGTAGACGCAATACCCCCCGGCCCCGGGCCACATTTGGCCGCCAGGCCCCAGTAGGCGGAAGACCTACCCGGGGCGATCGCAATTGTTACCTTTGCCGAAAATTTGTTAAACCCCTTCTCTCAC
>JAVLBR010000244.1:0-2717 GCA_031581125.1 Schleiferiaceae bacterium
TTCTAAAACATTTGCCATGCTAAATGCCCGTTTTTTAACTTTTATGTTCAGCTTGTCCATGTTGGTATTCGCGCAGACGGCCTGCACCAAAGACCGCACCGGAGGCGATGATGGCAATGGCAATGGCGATCAGCCCACCGGCCTGGCGGCAGACCTAGATGGGGAATTCGAGGTGGAATACATCGATTTTGGCGGTGCTTTGAGCACCCCCTTATTTTCTGCCCCCATCGATAGCGCTGGTAATGGCACCGAAGGAGGTAGCTTCACTTTTGACGTGGCCAACGACAGTGCCCAATACGACGTAGATGGCCTCATTAAGACGTCTATTGCTAACCAGTCGGTAACCCTTCCTGTCCCCTTGCAAGGCAGCGGTAAATTCACCGTGGAAAGCAACACCCGCTTTACCATCGACGATGCTATGCGCGGGGAAACCACCTTTGATGTTTCCAACAATACCGGCGACGCCATGATCCTCTCCACTACGGTGCAGCAAGATACCACGGTGGCCACTTTTAGCGCTACCTTGGACATGACCCTGGACGTTAAAATCCAGCGGAAGTAGTCGCAGCTACTCGCATGCCACCTTAGCTGCCCTTCTTTTGGCGGAGGTTGTGCAGCATGTCTTTTACCATGGCGGCTAGGTCGTACTCCGGCTGCCAGCCCCAATCTTCCCGCGCGCGGCTATCATCAATGGCCTGGGGCCATCCGGCCGCTATAGTGTCCCTTTCATCCGGCGTGCAGGTGTAGGTAAAGCCCGGGATTTCGCTTTGGATTGCGGCCCCCAGCTCAGGCGGGGTAAAGCTCAGAGCGGTGACATTATAACTGGTCCGGATTTTAACTTGCTCAGCGGGCGCTTCCATTAAAGTAATGGTGGCCCGGATGGCATCCGGCATGTACATCATGGGCAGGGCGCGGTTTTCCCCCAGAAAGCTTTGGAAGGGTTCGCCGGCCAGGGCTTTGTGGAATATATCGATGGCATAATCGGTGGTGCCGCCGCCCGGCGCACCCGCGTAGGAGATCAGGCCGGGATAGCGAATGCTGCGCACATCTACCCCGTATTGCTGGTGATAGTATTGACACCAGAGCTCCCCGGAAAGCTTGCTGATGCCGTAAACGGTGCCCGGGTCCATCACCGTAAATTGGGGGGTGTTCTGCTTGGGGGTCGTGGGGCCAAAGGCGGCTATGGAGCTCGGCCAGAAGACTTTTTCTATCCATCCTTCCCGGGCCAGATTAAGCACGTGGAAGAGGGTATTCATATTGAGTTGCCACCCTTTTTCGGGCACTTTTTCAGCGGTGGCCGAAAGCATGGCTACCAGATGATAAATGGTGCCCACCTCATAGCGCTGTACCACTTCGCGCAGGGCCGCCGCATCCGTAGCGTCCAGCTTTTCGTAAGGGCCCTGGCCCGTTACCGTTTCAGGAGATTTGAGATCGCTGGCGATGACATTTTCCGGGCCGTGCTGCTGCCGTAAGGTGGCCACCAGGTCGGTGCCTATTTGTCCGCCAGCGCCCAGCACCAGTATTTTCCGCATAGTGAGAAGGGTTTTTGAGAATGGGGCCCAAAGGTAGCCAGCAGTTTTTATTCCCGTGGACCCTCCAAAACGAATCATAGACGGCCTGGATCTCAAAAAAAGCCCCTGCGCGCTGGCGCAGGGGCTTTTTCAAAAAAGTGAGCTGAGGCATCTGCTATCAGAGGATCATGATCACCCCCACGCGGAGGCTGAAGCTGCTGTAGTTCAACCAATTTTTTAACTGCTGAGAAGGCTGGTCCGGGTCATTAGAGCTAGTATTATTAATGGTCTCGACGAACTCGGTTTCCTTTTCAGAAGTATTGAGGTCATCCAGTTGATCCTGGCCGTTTTCTTCATAGCGTACAATTTCGGAGGAATTCGGCGATACCTGAATGGCGCTAAAGGCAATGCCCGCGTTCAGGAAAATATCGTTATCCAGCTCAAACATCATCCCGGCCTCGCCCAAGGCACCGAGACTGATGCCGTTGTTCAACTGGGTTTCACTCTCTAGGGTACCCACGGCAGGGGTGTTATTGTTGACAATTACGGTAGGCGATTCATCCACGACCGAAAGCATGCTGTACTGAAGGATGGGGCCCACCTTGGCGTAGGGGGAAACGTCCTCATCCATGCGGAAAAACAACAAGGGCGCCAGGCGGATGCTGCTGGCATTAAAGGTAGATATCTGCTCAATGGGGATCTGCTGTCCGGAGCTGGGGTCCTGGATAGTAGTTGAGCGGACGGTCTGGTAACCAAAGTTGTTTTGGTAATTCAACCGGGCTTCGATGCCAAAGATGTCGTCAAACAGAAATCCGCCTGATACGCCTACATTAACACCACCCCCCAGATTCAAGTTGTCGATGCTGGTGCTACCGGTGTCGCCGGTAGTGTTGACTTCTCCCGGTGCGTTAATTCCGTACCCTACTACCGGGTTGAAGTAGAAGTCCTGGGCGCTGAGCGCGGTGGTGACAAACAAAGCCGTGGCGGCCATTAAAAGTCTCATAGTGTAAATAATTAGGTTAATTTTTAGCGAATAAATATAGAAAACAAAAATGGGGAAATAACATGGCCGCTGCCGGAAGTTCCGCTCCTTTATTTCTTGCCGTCTGAATTTCCGCGCGCGGGAAATGGATAAGAGAAGCTACCTAACAGGGCTAGGCTATATTCGAAGGTATTTAAAATTTGGCAATTTAGCCTGCTCATCAA
>JAVLBR010000245.1:0-2711 GCA_031581125.1 Schleiferiaceae bacterium
GCTTGTACGAAGATGAAGAGTGGACGGGCAAACAGCCGGCGGGCTTTGTTGCTCACTCATTATTTGATTTCAAAGGAGTTCGCGAGCTCCCTCCGGTCGGTTGCAGTACTTTTTTGGGCTGCAGCAAAAAAGTACGAAGTGTATTCAAAGAGACCATTTAGGTAGGTCACGATAGGCTCATTAGTACCGCAGAAAGCTCTATGTTCTGAGATTAACAAATCGCGGAATTATAAGTAGTTATAAATTTTGGTATCTGAGAACGCTAATACTCCCCCCTACCCCCCATACTCGCTCAGCTCCAGCCAGCGCAGTTCTTTGGCTTCCAGCTCCTGGCTGATTTGTTCCATTTCCTGGCTTAGGGCGGCGATGCGTTCTGCGTCGCTGGCTTCGGCTTCAAAGGCGCGGGCAATTTCCGCCTTGCGGGCTTCCAGCTGCTCCAGGCTTTTTTCCAGCTCCTGCATTTCCAGCTTCTCGGCGTAGGTAAGCTGCGTCTTGGGGCCGGTATCACTTTTGGCCGCAGGCCGCTCCTCCTGCGCGCGCTGGCGCACGAGCGACTGGCTGCGGAGCTTTTCGGTGGCGGCCTCCTCGGCGGCGGTACGGCGGTATTCGCTGTAGTTGCCCGGGAAGTCGCGGATCTGGCCCTGGCCGGTGAAGACGAAGAGGTGGTCCGTAAGCTTGTCCATGAAGTAGCGGTCGTGGGTGACCACCATTACGCAGCCGGGAAAAGTGCGTAGGAAATCCTCCAGGACGTTGAGCGTGAGGATGTCCAGGTCATTGGTGGGCTCGTCCAGGATAAGGAAGTTGGGATTGGACATAAGGACGGTGAGCAGGTAGAGGCGCCGTTTTTCGCCGCCGCTGAGCTTGCGTACGTAGGTGTACTGCTGCTCCCCCTCGAAGAGGAAGCGCTCCAGCATTTGGGAAGCGCTGATGTCGCCGCCCTTGCCCTGGCTGGGGAGGTACTCGGCGATGTCGGTCACCACGTCGATCACGCGCTGGCTGTCCTTAAAGTGGAGCCCCTGCTGCCCGTAGTAGCCGATGCGGAGGGTCTCGCCGTGGACGATCTTGCCGCCATCCAGTTCCACCTCGCCGGTGATGAGCTTCAGGAGGGTGGATTTGCCTACGCCATTGGGCCCTACGATGCCCACCTTTTCGCCCGGTTTGAAGGTGTGGGTAAATCCGTCCAAAATCTGGAGCGCGCCAAAGGATTTGCGCACATTGTGCAGCTCCAGGATCTTGCCGCCCAGGCGGGTCATTTTGATCTTCATCTGCAGGTCTTGCTCTCCCAGGTCGCGGCTGGCTTCTTCCTTGAGCTGGTGGTAGTTATCGATGCGGGCCTTGCTTTTGGTGCCGCGGGCTTTGGGCTGGCGGCGCATCCAGTCCAGTTCTTTGCGGAGCAGGTTGCGGGCCTTGTCCACATTGGTGGCTTCGGCGGCTTCGCGTTCCGCTTTGCGGGCTAGAAACTGGGAATAATTGCCCGGGTGGCGGAAGAGCTCTTCCCCTTCCAGCTCCAGGATGCTGGAGCAGACCTGCTCCAGGAAGTAGCGGTCGTGGGTTACCATCAGCAGGGTAAGCTGCTTCTGGAGGAGGTATTCCTGCAGCCACTCGATCATGGCGATGTCCAGGTGGTTGGTAGGCTCATCGAGGATGAGCAGGTCCGGGGCGGAGATGAGCACCCGCGCCAGGGCCACCCGTTTTTGCTGTCCGCCGGAGAGGCGGTGAATGGGCTGGTCGGTCTGGTGAAAGCCCAGGCGGCCCAGGGTCTGCTTCACCTGGTTTTCAAAATCCCAGGCCTGGTGGCGTTCCATGGCCTCAAAGGCCTTTTGGTAGGCTTCCTGGTCTTCGGGGTTTTCCAGCGCACGCTCGTACTGGAGGATGGCATCGGTCAGGGGATTGTCCACGTCCAGCACCTGGTCCAGGATGGTTTTGGCGCCGTCCAGTTGCGGTTCTTGGGGCAGGTACTCCACTTTGATGCCCTTGCGGTACACGATGCGGCCTTCGTCCGGCGTGTCGCCGCCCGCGAGCATATCCAGGAGGGTGGTTTTGCCGGTGCCATTGCGGGCGATGAGGGCCACCTTTTCCCCTTCGGCCAGCCCAAAGGAGAGGTTTTGAAACAGCGTCCGGTTGCCAAAACGCTTGGCGATGGTTTCTACGGAAAGGAGGTTGTGATCTTGCGACAAAGGGCGGATATATTCAGGCGCACAAAGGTCGGGCTTTGGAACGGGATAGCCCTCGCGCGCAGCGGCGGGTTTTTTGTTGGGCCTGGCGGCCAAATGTGAATTATCGCCCAGCGGAAAGGGCTACCGCCTTATCCATGGGGGGAGACTTTAAGCGGCCGGATGGGAATAGCGGTGGGACCAAAACCAAGGGCGGCAGCTAAGATTTTATTTTTCGGCCGGGTGATGGGCGGGCCTCCATGGGGGCGATGGCCTAAAAAGCCCGGACAGCACGCACCTTTCGATCGTTGCCCTTAAACATTGTGAACTGGTAGATCTTAGTGCCGAAGAACTGATACCAAGCCTCGCTGTTCGTATTTTCTGTGGAACTCCAGTAGTTATCAGCTAAATTGCCACCTCCGTTATTCCCTGCGGTAGCATTAATAGTAGCTCTGTTTTGATATATTTCATTGAGCTCATCTTTTGAGGGTAGAAACCAATCATCATAAGTAGTACCGCCTACGGTAACCGAATAGTTATCACAAATCTTAGCGGCGA
>JAVLBR010000246.1:0-2700 GCA_031581125.1 Schleiferiaceae bacterium
GCCAGCGGTAGTGCCCCGCCGGTAAGCTTTTTACTTCCAGGGCATAGCGGCCATTCCGGCGGGAAAAGCGGTAGCGAAAGGTTTTGCCGTCTTCCCGGCGCAGGCGCATGGCTAGCGGCACCTCATTGACCAGTTCGTAAGCGGGATTGTAGAGGCGGGCCTGGAGCGACCAGCTTTCCTGGCGGGCTACCTGCGCCGGCGCTTCTACCTGGAGGCGTTCCTGAATATTTTCCGCCATAAGGTACTGCGCTGCCTGCTGCCAGAGGCGGTCAAATTGCTCATGCTGGCCTTCCTGGCGGTAATCATAGAGGCGCCAACGCCACACGTTGCCGCCCAAGAGGAGGCTGTAGCGCTGGCCCGTGCCCCGGCCAAAGAGCCACAAGGGCCGGTCTGAGGCCACCTGCCCGATCTTTTGGCGCAGTAAAACCCGGCTTTCCGTGGCCGGACGCCAGCGCCCGTAGCGGGTTTGCAAGGGCGGCCATTCGGCCAGGGCTCTTTGGGTGGCTTCGGGTAAGGTGAATTGGGCAAAGTCGGGCTGTACTACCGCCTGGACGGACTCACTGCCCTTACCCCGGTTTTCCCACTGGCCGGGTAAGACTTGGGCCGCCGCTTGCAGGGCCTCTGAGGTATAAGCAATCAGAAGCAAAGGGCGAGGCCGGTCTTCCTGTTGCCGCAAGACTTCCCGTCCCGCATCGTGGTAGATGTAGAGATCAAAAAGGCTGTCGGCCGGCAATTCTGCGGCCGGTTGGTAGAGCTTTACCTGGTAGGACGCCACCGTTTCCAGGGCACGCTTAATGGCGCCCAGGTCGGGATGGGGGCGCTCCGCCACCAGGGCGATTTTCTTTTGGGCGCGGATCACCTTTACGGTAAAACGGCGACCATTGTTATTGGTCTGTGCCTCGCCCGCCAGGGTATCTAGCTCCACGGCGTAGCGCCAAACACCCGTTTCAGATGCCTGGAGAAAGACTTTTTTTAAGCTAAAGAAAGAAGCGCGGTCTATTTTGACATCCTCACGAAACAGCACCTTGCCATCGCGCAGGCGGCGCACCCGAAGCTCAGGCTGGGTGCCTGCATAGCCCTTTGCCTGGATGGGTATTTCTACGGGGAAGCGGTTGCCCTTGTAGGCGATATCGTTGTAACTGAGCAGCTGCAGGGCCGCATCCCGGCGGGCGCTGGTATCGCCCAGGCCCAGGGTGTACAGCGGGTAAGAAAACTGGCCGGCGGCGTAGCGGGGGTCTGCTCCACGGTTATAAATGCCATCGCTAACCAGCACCGCCGCCCCTACGGCTTGGCCGTAATGCCTTCCCTGGGCGGTACGCAAGGCGGCGGCCAGATTGGTGGTACGGCCCGTAAAGCCGCTATCGGTATCGGCAAGCGCCCCGCTAAAGCCATAGCGTTTAAGGCGGTAACGATCTTTTAGGGGCGCCAGTAGCGGGGGCAAATCCTTTTGGTACCAGGCCGCCACCTGAGCCGAATCATGCGCCAGGATGGATTGAGAGCGGTCGTCCAGCCAGAGCAAGAGCGGTTTTTCGCGGCGGGTTTCCTCCTTTTCCAGCAGCGGCCGCAGCAAGAGCACCGCCAAAAGCGCCAGGGCCAGGAAACGCAGCAGGGCTAGAATCCGCCTTTGACCGGGCGTGTAGTGTTTCCCCCGGAAATAGAAAAAATAGGTGATCAGGGCCGCGGCCGGCAAAGCCACGGCGAGCCACCAGGGGGACCAGGCCCATTCGATATGCCAGTTGCTCAACACGCGCAGGAGATCAGGTCAGCATGCCACCGTCCACCTGCAGCACTTGTCCGGTGATATAAGCGGAGAGGTCGCTGCCCAGGAATAGGCAAGCCTGGGCCACGTCTTCGGGCGTGCCGCCGCGTTTGAGGGGAATGGCCTCGCGCCAGGCCTGTACCGTTTTTTCGTCCAGCTTTTCGGTCATTTCCGTTTCGATGAAGCCCGGCGCTACCACATTGCAACGAATGTTGCGCGAGCCCAATTCCAGGGCCACCGACTTGCTAAAGCCAATGATGCCTGCTTTGGAGGCGGCGTAATTGGCCTGGCCGGGGTTGCCTTTGATGCCCACTACCGAGCTGATGTTGATAATAGAACCTTGACGGGCCTTGAGCATACTGCGCTGAATAGCCTTCGTGAGGTTGAAAATAGACTTGAGGTTGACGTTGAGCACCTGTTCAAAGTCGGCCTCGCTCATCCGCATAAGCAGGTTATCTTTGGTAATGCCGGCGTTATTGACCAGCACATCGATGTTGCCAAATTCCTTGAGAACGTCGGCCACCAGTTCCTGAGCCGCTTCAAAATCGGCTGCATCGCTTTGGTAGCCCTGTGCTTTCACCCCGAGGGCTTGCAGTTCGGTTTCCAGGGCCCGGGCGCTTTCGGCGCTGCTGCGGTAGGTAAAAGCGATATTGGCCCCGTGGCGGGCCATTTCCTGGGCAATGCCCTTACCGATTCCTTTACTGGCCCCGGTGATCAGGGCGTTTTTACCTTCAAGTAGTTTCATGTGCTAAGAGGAAATTGAGCGGTCAAAGATATAATTTGCGGCGGGGTTTGGCGGTTTAATCGCTGAACTGCTCTTAGAGGGGAGCGGAGGGAGGGGAAACATTTAAATTTTAGAAAACCTTCATTTCCTCGCTTGCGCAAATGTCATGCTGAGTGGCCCGTCCCGCTGCTAGCGGGAGCGGGCTGTATCGAAGCAG
>JAVLBR010000247.1:0-2693 GCA_031581125.1 Schleiferiaceae bacterium
GTATTCGGGAGGCCGATGGCAAGGTTTACTTCACCATAATGGACTTCCGCCGCGCCACCAATCACTTTGCCGATCCAGATTTTGATGGCGACCCGGTGCAGATATACGAACCGGAGGACAACGAAACACCGGTGCCGCCCGCCGAGGAGGACGCAGCGGATACCGAAGCAGATGAAAAAGGTGAGGGGGAAACCGGTCAAAAGCCAGGTTCCCCACCACTGCCAAGCCACCCCAGCAGTAAGCAGCTCAAGTTTTACGTGAATAACGTAACTGTATCGGTAGCCAACGAAAGGGTGCAGTATTATGGCGCCAATGGAAAGTTAATCACGGAATCACTGAAAGACTATACCCGCAAAAACATAGAGAAGGAATTCAGTTCCCTGGATGACTTTCTGCAGCGCTGGCACAGTAGCGACCGCAAGAAGGAGCTTTTAAATGAACTAGCCGAACAGGGGGTGCTGCTGGAAGCTTTGCGGGAAGAGGTGGGCAAGGACCTGGATGATTTTGACCTTATTTGCCACGTGGCCTTTGACAGGCCTCCCCTTACCCGCAAGGAAAGGGCAGAGCAGGTGCGCAAGCGAAATTACTTTGCCAAGTACGGAGAGAAAGCCCAGCAGGTGATCGCGAACTTGCTGGACAAATACGAAAAAGACGGCATCACGGCCATTGAAGAAGGCTCGGTGCTTCGGGTACAACCCCTTAATAAACTGGGCTCACCGGTGGAATTGGTAAAAGCCTTTGGCAAGAAAAAAGACTTTGAGGAAGCGGTAAAGGAACTGGAAGCTGAACTTTACAGCACCGCTTAACACCTTTCTACCAACTTAAGATATTTAATCAAATTGGAAAAGAATGAAAATAGATCAAATTATAGCTAAAGTAGATGAGAAGCAAATCTTTGTGCCTGCATTTCAACGAGAGTACGTTTGGAAAAAGGTTAACGCTAAAGAGTTGATCTCTTCTCTGATCCAAGATTACCCCACCGGCACCCTTCTTACCTGGGAAACGAAAAACCCTCCCGAAATAAAAGGAGACTTTGAATACAATGAAAGCCAGGGCGCAGTGAAGCTCATCCTTGATGGGCAGCAAAGGGTAACCACTTTATACATGTTACTCACTGGAAAAATCCCACCCTACTACAAGGAAGAGGAAATTTTGCATGATCCTAGAAATCTATATGTCAATGTAAAATCCTTAGAGCTGGAATATTACAAAAAAACTAGAATGAAAACAGACCCTTTGTGGGTAAAGCTGACAGACATCTTTCTTAATAAGGTAGAATATAGAGATGTAGTAGACCAACTCGAGGATCAAGCGGATGGTGAGAGAGTTTCAAGAGAAACAGAGCGGGTGATCTATGATAACTTCCGGGCAATTGAAAAAATAAAAGAGCGAGACTTCTTGGAGCAGGAAGTACCCGTGCATGCTTCGGTAAAAGAGGCCATCGACATCTTTTATATTGTCAACGCTAGTGGTGTAAATCTTACCGACGCAGAACTTGCACTAGCCCAAATATCAGGATACTGGCCGGAAGCAAGAGACCGGTTTAAGAAAAAACTAAATGAATTAGAAAAATTTGGCTTCGTTTTTAAGCTTGATTTTATCGTGTACGTCTTACTGGGTATTACTCACCAAGTAGGCTCTAAAATGGAAAAATTGCACACCCCAGATAATTATGATAAGATCAAAGATGTTTGGGGCGTGCTGGAATCCGACGTACTGGATTATGTGGTTAACATTATGAAAACCCATGGCTATGTGGATCATACCAAAGAAATAAACTCGGTCTATGCGCTCGTACCCATTATCGTTTATATCTACTTTAAGCACCCACAAAAATTAACCCAGAAGGAAATTGATAAGATCATAAAATGGTTTTATTACTCCCAAGTGCGAGCACGCTACATAAGCCAATTACCGCAAAAATTAGATAAGGATATTCAGATTGTAGCCAATGAAGAGAACCCGTTTGATAAACTTTTGGGCATAATTGAGTCTCAGCGACCTTTGAAGATTACCAAAGATGAGTTCATAGGAGTGGGTATAAGTCACCCGCTTTGGGGTTTAATGAGGTGGTATTTCAAAAGTAAAAATGCGGTATGCCTTAATACGGGAGTTGGCTTAAGACGCAACATGGGGAAGAAATATGACCTAGAGTGGGACCATATCTTTGCTTACTCCGTTTTAAAGAAAAATGGTTATGGTTGGGAAAACAGGCACAATTATCGCTTAGCCCAAGAAATCACCAATAGGGCGGTTCTCACCCAAATCGCCAATAGGAGCAAATCGAATAAGCCAGCAGATGGCTACTTGGCTAATGTCAAGGAGCAACTGCCGGAGGCGCTAGCCTTGCAAGCTATCCCGGAAAACCCTGAGCTTTGGAGAATTGAAAATTATGAGCGTTTCTTGGAGGAGCGAAGGAAGATGCTTGCCGACGAGCTTAATCAATTCTTAGAGGGGATTACCGATACAGAGAACTCGGAGACCATAGTTGACCCATCCGAGTTAATAGAGGAGGGCGAGACCCATCACGTAGAGTTTAAAACCACGCTCCGGTATGACCTTCGTGAGGGAAAAGTCAATAAGACCCTGGAGCATGTGGTGCTAAAGACTATTGCTGCCTTCAGTAATGCAGAAGGAGGCATACTGATGATGGGGGTTACAGATGACATGGAGGTGGTAGGGTTGGAAAATGA
>JAVLBR010000248.1:0-2686 GCA_031581125.1 Schleiferiaceae bacterium
GCGCAGCTTTAAAAAGCGCAGTCTCGCCAGTGGCGAGATGAGTCTCGCTTTTAGCAAGAAAGCAAGCGTAACGAAGCTGACCGGCTTTATAAACAGATACTATATTGTCTGTCCATAGAGTCGTGTGTCTGTTCTAGGAAGTTCGAGAGTCTCGCCAGTGGCGAGACGTAGCTTTGAAAATCAAGGAGTCCCGAATGCTTTCGGGATGACTGTTTTCAAAGCAAGCATAACGCAGCTATCGGACTTTCTAGACAGACACTAGGGTTTCTTAAAATGGAGAATCCCCCAGTTCAAGTAGCCATTTTGGCTGCCCTCTACCCAGTGGCCCAGGCCTTTGTCCATGCGCTGGATGTAGCCATTGCTTACCTGGCCCTGCAGCTTGTCCTTGTTTTGGCGAAGCTCTTCGCGTACCCGGCCGTAATGCTTGCCGATCATTTCCGGCCTTTCCTCAATACTTTCTTCGGTAAGGCCTACCGCTTGGGCCAGAGCGCGGTATTTTTTCACCGAGCCCAGCTCCCCCAGGTGGATTCTTTCCAGGATGGGGTCCAGCACGCCATCGGGACAGTCGTCGCTCTGCATGGGGTCGGTAAAAATAAAGTCGCCGCCGGGCTTCAGCACGCGGGCTACTTCCTTGATCACGGCTTCTTTATTGCCGCTATGGAGGATGCTGTCCTGGCACCACACCAGGTCAAAGCTTTCGTCTTGGTAGGGCATTTGCTCAAAGTTGCCCTCATCTACCTTCACCAAGTGGTCCAGCCCTGCTTCGCGGGTTTTGGTCCGGTTGCGTTCATTTTCGGTGGTGCTCAGGTTGAGGCAGGTTACCGGGCAGCGGTAGGTTTTGGCCAGGTAGCGGGCGCCGCCGCCGTAGCCGGCCCCCATATCCAGCACTTCGGTATGCCCCGTGGGTTCCGGAATTTTTTGGAGCATCTGCGCCACGGAACGGTGGCTAGCGGTGGCTATGTCTTCACCTTCTTTTTGGTAAATGCCTACGTGGATATCTTCTCCGCCCCAGATGGCGTGGTAAAAGTTATCCGCATCTTCGCTGTCATAGTAGTTTTTGGTAGTCGTTACCAAGTCGTCTTGCGCCATAGTCTGTTTTAGGTTTGTTTTCAGTAGGGTGATAAGGCCTTGCTTAAGGCCCCGGTACTTTTCTAAAAAGGGCGCTCCCCGCGGCCGCGGGGAGCGCCACTTGTTAAGCATGGTTGATGAGCTTTTTGGGGGCCCCGCCGCTATTCGGCTGCATAGCGTTTCTCCGCTATGTGGATGTAAAAATCGGGGTTTTCCGTACGGTGCGTTTCCTGAAAGTCTCCGTAGGTGTCTATGTTTTGAAAGCCCACTTCCTGGAGCAAGCGTTTTACATAGGTTTCCCGGAGGGGGAACATATTGAGGTAATACTTTTCGCCGTCGGCAAACTGGTAGCGGAAGCGGGCCAGGCCCTCGTCTACGTATTCGGGCTCGGCGCTTACCTGGTCACCGGCGTAGTAGTAGGTATGCTTATTGTCAAACTCGGGCTTGTCCAGGATCCCGTCGTAGTTGCGGTGATCTATAATTAGGATGCCATCGTGGCGCAGGGCGCTGTAATATTCGGCCAGGGCTTTGCGGCGGTCTTTCTCGTTGTGCAGGTGGGTAAAGCTATTGCCCAGGCATATGATAGCATCAAAGCGGCCGTGCACATCGCGGTTTAGCCAGCGCCAGTCGGCCTGAATGGTGCGCAGGATTTGGCCGCGGCGGCGGCCATTTTCGAAGGCCTTGGCCAGCATCACCGGGCTCCCGTCGGCCGTCCACACATCAAATCCTTGCTCCATGAGCTTGACGGAATGATAACCGGTACCCGCAGCCACATCCAGGATTTTGTGTTTGCCGCGGCGCTTGAGTTCTTTAATGAAGAAGTCACCTTCACCTTCCCCGCGCGCGTCCCAGTCTATGAGGTCGTCCCACTTTTCTACAAAGCGGTGTACATATTCCTCCATGTACTTGTCCGTGTCGCGCACTTCCTCTGGTTTGGCGCCGTAATTCTGATCTTTCTCCAGTTCATTTAACATGATATTGATGGTTATTGAGGGATTTGCATACCGGGTAGAGCATTTTTTGGCAGGCCTTTGGCCAAATGAGGGGCTGCCCCTACAATGATGACCTGGCCTATATGAAGCCGCTCTACTACGCGTAAAATCCGCTCACCTGCATTCTGGAGAACCCATTGCCTCATCCGGGCAAGGAAATGCTAATTCCTTGCTTTCTAGGGATTTTCGCGCAATCGTGCCCCAAAGCTAAATCGATCTTATGGCAAAGCCAAATTAAGCTTAGGTTAATATGCGCACCGTTCTGTAAAAAATTGATTATCAACACCTAGTAACATTATTTAAAGCGATTCTTATTAGGAAGCCGGCGTGTAGGGAGCGCAGGCGTATGCGTAGGGTAGCCCGGTGGGGCAGCGGCGGCCCCCTGCGCCAGGGATAGGAGGGGAGCGCGCGCCGCCGCGGGGCCCGGCGGGCGGCACGCGAGGAGGCGACCGCGGGGAGCCCCCGCAGCGGCCAGCCCGCCGTGGCCACGCGGCGCGTACGCGGAACGGATAGCCCGTAGGCGCCCTAAATTGTGTCTGTCTATAAAGTCCAATAACTTCGTTGCGATCGGCCTCAAAATGCTCATTTACTTTAGTAAACTGCGCTTTTATCGTCCTCTCGCGCCT
>JAVLBR010000020.1:0-21684 GCA_031581125.1 Schleiferiaceae bacterium
CATTTCCGGAATATCCCCTTCCACCACCAGCTTACCTTCGGTGGCCTCCTGGACCTCTTCTACGCTTACGCCCGGGGCCCGTTCTTTAAGCACGAAGGCGCCGTTTTCCACGTCCAGTACCGCCAGGTTGGTCACGATGCGGTTTACACAACGCACCCCGGTAAGGGGCAGCGTGCAGCTTTTGAGCAGCTTAGAAGCGCCGCGCTTATTGGTATGCATCATGGCCACGATGATGTTATCCGCAGAGGCCACCAGGTCCATGGCGCCGCCCATGCCCTTTACCATTTTGCCGGGGATTTTCCAGTTGGCTATATCGCCGGTTTCACTTACCTCCATGGCCCCCAGCACGGTAAAATCCACGTGCTGGCCCCGGATCATGCCAAAACTGGTGGCGCTGTCAAAGAAAGCCGCCCCGGGCTTGGCGGTAATGGTTTGCTTCCCCGCATTGATAAGATCGGCATCCACCTCAGCTTCCGCGGGAAAGGGCCCCATGCCCAGGATGCCGTTTTCACTTTGAAACTCCACCGAGATCTCTTCTGGAATGTAATTGGCCACCAAGGTGGGGATACCAATTCCCAGGTTTACGTAGCTCCCATCTTCCATTTCTCGCGCTATGCGTTGCGCTATGCCGTGTTTGTCTAGCATGATAGTCGTCTTTTTGGTTCCGCCCTTAGCCCTCGCGGGTGGTACGCTGTTCTATTCTTTTTTCGTATTGCTGGCCTTCAAAGATGCGTTGCACAAAGATGCTGGGCGTATGGACCGTATTGGGGTCCAGCTCCCCCACGGGCACCAGTTCCTCCACCTCCGCCACGGTAATTTTCCCGGCCATGGCCATCAGGGGGTTAAAGTTGCGGGCGGTCCCCTTAAAAATAAGGTTGCCCGAGGCGTCCCCTTTCCAGGCTTTTACAAAGGCAAAGTCTGCCTCAAAAGCATGTTCCAGCACGTGGGGCTTGCCTTTGAACCAGCGCACCTCTTTGCCCTCTGCCACCTCGGTACCATAGCCCGCGGGGGTGAAAAAAGCCGGCACACCAGCCCCGGCCGCCCGACAGCGCTCTGCGAGGGTGCCCTGGGGCACCAGCTCTACTTCCAGATCGCCACTGAGCATTTGCTTCTCAAAAAGCGCATTTTCGCCCACGTAGGAGCTTATCATTTTTTTGATCTGCCGGGTTTGCAGCAGATAGCCCAGGCCAAAGTCGTCTACCCCGGCATTGTTGCTAATGCAGGTGAGGCCCTTGGCGCGGTTTTCGCGGATCGCCTCGATGGCCTTTTCCGGAATGCCACAGAGGCCAAAGCCTCCCAGCATCAGGGTCATATGGTCTTCCAGGCCTTCCACCGCTTCGGCCGCATTTTTTACGCGTTTATCTATCATAGGGGCGAGTTTTTTTGCAGTAGGGATATTACGCATTTGGCCTGCGGCCAAATGTGCTTCAGTAATGCTTCGAATTTAGGCATTTTTAATAATCGAAGGGGTCTGGGGTAGCGCTGCCCTGGGCATTGGTGTCCTTTGCGGCGCCCTGCTGGTAATCGGCACAATCGAGCGCCACCTCCAGCGAGCCTTCGGGTTTTTCAAATTTACCTTTGCTTATGGAGAGGCTGGGATCAGCATAACATTTTTCCATAAAAAGCGCCCAGGTAGGAAGGGACACGGTAGCCCCCTGGCCGTAATACGTGGCGCCAAAGTGGGCCGCGCGGTCTTCACAGCCGCTCCAAACGCCCGTTACCAGATTGGGAACGGTACCCATAAACCAGCCATCCGAATTATTTTGCGTGGTGCCCGTTTTGCCAGCTATGGGATTGGTGAAGGCATAAGGGAAGCCGGTCACCACATCATTGAGATAGCGGCCGCCGCGGGAGCGCAGTCTGGCGCCCGTTCCGTAAGAGGTAACTCCCTGGAGCAGGTTGAGGACCACGTAGGCGTCTTTGGCGCTCATCACTTCCCGGGTAAAGGGGGTGAATTCTTCCAGGACCACACCATTTTTATCCTCAATACGGGTTACCGCGATGGGTTGCGTGTTCACGCCTTTGTTGGCAAAGGTGGTGTAGCTGCCTACCATTTCGTGCACCGATAAATCTACCGCCCCCAGGGCTATAGCGGGTTGGGTATCAATGGGCGCCTTGACCCCCATGTCGCGCAGCAGATTGATCACCGGCCGGGGACCTACTTGCTTCATAAGGTAAGTGGTTACAGTATTTACGCTATTGGCCAGGGCCGCTTTTAAGGTATATACCCCGCCGTATTCATCGCCGGCATTGGAGGGGCACCAGTCTTCCAAAAGTCCGTACTGGCCCTCTTCTATACAGGTGCGCACATTGGGCACCTCAAAGCAGGGGCTATAATGAAGCTGCTCGATGGCCGTAGAATACACAAAAGGCTTGAAGGTAGAGCCTACCTGGCGCCGCCCCTGCTTGACGTGATCGTACTTGAAGTGCTCAAAGTCGATCCCCCCTACCCAGGCTTTGATAAACCCGGTCTGAGGCTCTACCGAAAGGAGGCCCGTTTGGTAAAAGTGCTTGTAGTAGCGGATAGAATCCATGGGGCTCATCACCGTATCGATATCCCCTTCATAGGAAAACACCCGCATGGGGATGGGCTTGTTAAAGTTTTCCTGAATACTGTCCCGGCTCACCCCGGCTTTCACGAGGCGGCGATAGCGGGGCGTGCGCCGCATGGCGCGCTGCATGATGCGTTCTATTTCCGCCTGGGTTACACTGTGAAAAGGCGCGTATTGGCGGCCCTCTTCCTGATCAAAGAAGACCTCCTGCAAATTGCTCATGTGCTCATTCACGGCCTCCTCCGCGTATTGCTGCATGCGAGAATCAATGGTGGTATAAATCTTCAGCCCATCGGTGTAGAGGTTGTAGTGACTGCCGTCGGGCCGGGGGTTTTGCTCGATCCATTTGCTGAGGTAGCCCCGCAGATAGGCCCGGAAGTAGGGCGCCTGCCCCTCCAGGTGGTTTTGCCGCTTAAATTGCAACGTTATGGGTAACTGGCTAAGCGAGTCAACTTTTTCCTGGCTTAGCATGCCGTTTTTGTGCATCTGCCCTAATACTACATTGCGGCGGGTTTTCATGCGCTCGGGAAAGCGCTTAGGATTGTAGAGGGCCGGGTTCTTGGCCATGCCCACCAAGACGGCCGCTTCTTCTATCCGCAGACTGTCCGGGGTCTTATTAAAGTAGATTTTAGCCGCAGAATTAATGCCCACGGCCTGGTAAAGGAAATCTAGCTGATTGAAGTACATCGCAATGATCTCCTGCTTGGTATACTGCCGTTCGAGTTGGACGGCGATGACCCATTCTTTAAACTTTTGGGGGATACGGTCCCAGATGGAAGAGGCCGGTTCATGAAAAAGCTGCTTGGCCAATTGCTGCGTTATGGTACTCCCGCCACCGGCGGCTCCCAGGAGAAAAGCGGCCCGGGCGAGCGACTGAAAATCAATGCCGGAATGCTTGTAATAGCGCTCGTCTTCGGTAGCCACCAGGGCATTGACCAAGTGGGGGGAAAGGTCTTGGAAGTCCGCATGGGTGCGGTTGTCCAGATAAAATTTACCCAGCTGCTGGCCGTCGGCGGTAATGATCTCACTGGCCAGGTTGCTCTTGGGGTTTTCGATCTCCTCAAAAGTGGGCAGAGGACCAAAAGCGCCCCAAGCGGCCAAACCTACCGTAAGGGCTACGCCCAAAATAGCCAGAACCACCAGAGCCCAGAAGGCCTTTACCAGGCCAAAATAGTTGTAGCGTTTTTTATTCTTCTTTCGCTTTGCCGCCATCGTATTGTTTTAAAGTAAGGCCTACGGCTTTTACCCCGGGTAAATAAGGGCGCCGCATGGCGTGCTTAAATCGGAAAGTATAAGAACCGGGCTGCGAAAAGCGCAGGGGCTGCCCTCGAAAGGGCCGATGAAAAGTACGCAAGTCGCCCATCCCCTCTCCCAGCCACCGGCCGTATTTATCGGCCAGTTTCACGTTGGCGGTGTCGCTGTACTCGGTACGCTCTTCGGAACTAATGCTGCGAAAGAGGTATAAGTTTGAAAAGGGGTAAGCCTGATTGTTCCGCAAGTGAAAGGTAACTACGTAGGGACGAGCGGTGTCTTGGATTTCTACCTGAAACACCGCGGCGCTGTCTTGGTGCCAGCCCTTAGCCCCCACCTCTTGATAAGCTTCGTAGGCAGGGGGTGAGGTGCAACTTGGCAGCGTTGCCATAATAAAAAGCAAGAAAGCAAGGTACTTAAGCACGGCCACGTTTTTGAGGGTTTTGGGCTTTGTTTTTCCCGCGTTGACGAGGTTTACGCCCTTTTTTTCGGGACTTCTTGCCTTTGTGGTCAAAACGGGTAAGGTCATCATCCCCTACCGCATTTTGGTAAGCCACCTGGGGTTCGGGCTGAGAGAGGCTGTGCATTTCCAGGCTTTCGGGCTTTTGGCCCTCCTGAATTTCCTTCTGCAGTTTCTTAACCGTATCGCGATGCAGCGCTACCCACTCACTGCCTTCTTCTTCATAGGCGTACCACATGATCTCCTTGAAGATATCCATTTTTTGGAAGTGGGCTTTGCCTTTCTGGGTTACCAGGGGGTATTGGGTTTTGGGGAACTGCTTAAGCGCGTCCAGGTAAGTGTCCAATTCAAAATTTAAGCAACACTTGAGTTTGCCGCATTGGCCGGCCAGCTTTTGGGGGTTCAGGGAAAGCTGCTGGTAGCGGGCCGCCGAGGTACTTACGGAACGAAAATCGGTAAGCCAGGTAGAACAACAGAGCTCCCTTCCACAGGAACCAATGCCGCCTATGCGGCCCGCTTCCTGGCGGCTGCCTATTTGCCGCATTTCTACCCGGAGATGAAACTCTGTGGCCAGGCGTTTGATGAGCTCGCGAAAGTCTACCCGCCCCTCTGCGGTGAAGTAAAAGGTAGCCTTGGCTTTATCGGCCTGGTATTCTACGTCGCTTAGCTTCATGGGGAGGCCCATCTCGTGGATAATTTCCCGGCCTCGGATCAAAGCGGGCTCTTCCCGCTCTTGGGCTTCTTTCCAGAGGCTTATGTCCCGGGGGTTGGCTTTACGAAAGATTTTTTTGAGCTCCGCTTTTTCCGGGTCGATCTTGCGCTTTTTCAGCTGCAACCGCACCAGCTCCCCGGTGAGGCTTACTGCCCCTACATCGTGTCCGGGGCTTCCCTCTACGGCCACTACGTCGCCCATGTATAGGCGGAGCTGCTGGGGGTTACGGAGGTATTCTTTCCGGCCGTTTTTGAAGCGCACCTCTACCACGTCAAAGGTTCCGGCCTGGCTGGGCAGTTCCATATCACTTAGCCAGTCAAAAACCGTGAGCTTTTCACAACCATCCACGCCACAGGAGCCATTATTGCGGCAGCCGCGGGGCAAACCTTCCTTTGAACAACTTCCACATCCCATACACAATCGATCCTGCTTTATTCCTTGGCTTTTGATTTACTTTTGAAGCGCTTACCGGGTGGTGTGCCATGGTGCATGCTGGGGTATATAGCCTAAAGCCAGCCAGCTAGCACATTTGGCCCACCGGGCCCCAAAAGAATACGCCAGGTATGGCAAAGATATTATTCTGCGACAAGCCAGCGGGGCGCATTTTTTAGGGAAGATAATTTATCATTTTTTGCGCTTTGCTGCGTTGACCACTCATTACTTTTACCGTTTTTACATGAAGTACGCCCTTATATTGCTCAGTCTGGTAAGTGCCCCGCTTTGGTGCCAAACCACCACCAACCTGGGGGTTTGGGTAGATCATTTGCCCTACCAGCGCGGCATTGACGTTACTTCGGCCAATAATGTGGCCTACACGGCCACCCCACAGGGGCTCTTGATTTATGACAATAGTACCAAAGCCCTGCAAAGGCTTTCGGTGGTGAATGGCCTAAGCGACGTGGGGCTCTCCGCCATCGCCTGGAGCGACCGCCATCAGCTGCTCGTGATCGGGTACGACAATGGTAACCTGGACCTTCTTACCGCCAGCGGCAGGGTCACCAACTACCCGGACTTGCAGCTCTCTAGTAATTATGGGGGGCTGAAAGGCATAAACGATGTTTCCATTAAAGGCGATACCGCTTTCCTGGCGACCAACTTTGGCATTGTAACCTTTGACCTCGACCAGCGGCTTTTTCGGGAAACCTACGTGATAGGCGAGCAAGGTAATATCCTGGCGGTGGAGGAAACGGCTGCCAGCGATAGCTTACTGTATGCCACCACCGAGCAGGGGCTACTCTATGCGCCTTTATCGGGTCCAAAATTTCTCTTTAACGTGTGGGAAAAGGATGCCCGCATGACCATGCCTGTAGAGGAAGTAGCTACCCTGGGGGAGCGGGTTTTCGTGAGCCAACCGCTGGGCAATGGCCTGGATTCCGTCTTTTATCGCTCCACTCAGGGTGGACCCTGGCAATACTGGGAAGCGGTAGGTACCACTACCCTGGAAGAAATGAGCCGTTCCCGCCAGTGGATCACCGTATGTGATGGCTTTAGCGCCCGGGCCTACGATGCCCAACTACAAATGGTCAAGAATTTCAATGCTGGCAACGCGGAAGACAGTACGCTCCAGCCCCTGGCCGCGGCCGTAGGGGAAAAGCCCGATAACTTCTGGGTAGGCGATGCCAATAACGCCCTTTATCATTTTTTCCAAATCTTTGGCCAGCCGGTAAATCCCAATAGCCCCGGCACGGCGTCTGCCTTTAATCTGAGCAGCTACGGCGGGGCCCTGTATGTGTCCGCAGGCGGAGCAGAAGAAGTAGGGGCGCCCACCTTTAATGGAGAAGGTTTTTTTGCCCTGCGTAACCGCCAATGGCGCAACTTTCCTGCCGCCCAGCTGGATGGGGGGCTGGATGTAACCGAGGTGGTAGTGGACCCAAAAGACACCAATCACCTCTACCTGGCTCTGTACGGGACGGGTATTCTGGAGGCGCGCCTGGACCAAGAAAGTATAAAGGTAAAAAGGCTCATCGACGCGGATGCCACGCAGGGCATCCTGGACCCTTCCACCAACTCGGGCGAGCTGCGGATATTTGACATGGAGGCTGATACGGCCGGGAATATCTGGTTTGGTCTTTCGCTTAGTTCTACGCCCCTGGGCGTGGTACGGCCCGACGGGAGCGTGGAAGGCTACAGCCTGGGCTCCGCGGGCAACCTTTTGGATTTAAGGGAAATAATGGTGACGACGGGAAGGCAGGTATGGCTGCAGCGACGCAATGACGGTATTGTGGTGGCTGATATAAGCGACCTGAACAACCTCCGCACACGGGTGCTTTCTACCACGGAAGGGAGTGGCAACCTGCCCTCCAACCGCGTGCTGGCCTTTGCCGAAGACCGGGACGGCGAAATATGGATAGGCACCAACGAAGGGCTGGCGGTACTTTTTAGCCCCCAAAACATATTTGAGCCGGAGCGCAGTTATGACGCCTCCATCCTAGTGATAGATGAGGATGGGGATGGCGCAGGAGAAAGGGTGCTGGGGGCCCAAGCTATCGTGGACATAGCGGTAGACGGGAGTAACAAAAAGTGGTTTGCCACCACCGGGAGTGGGGTGTTTTATACCAGCGAAACCGGTCGAGAGCAGCTCAACCGCTTTACCAGTAGCAATAGCCCGCTTCCTACGGACAACCTGATAGACATAGAAGTGGATGGTATTACCGGGATGGTTTACTTTGGAACAGAAGAGGGCATCGTGGCATTCCAGGGACGCGCTACGGACGGGGTAGAACGCATGAGCGATGTGTATGCTTACCCCAATCCGGTACGTCCTGATTACGAGGGCCCCATCCTGATCCGGGGCCTGGTAACCAATGCCCAGGTAAAAATCACCGATGCCGCTGGGAATTTGGTTTTTGAGACCATTGCGGAAGGGGGGCAAGCCGTGTGGAACGGACGCAATTTTGATGGCCTTAAGGTGAGCAGTGGCGTATATCTGGCCTACATCACGGACGACCTGGGAGCCAATACCGAAGTAGCCAAGATCCTGGTGATCCGCTGATATGGAAGAGAAGGTAGAAGGATTGATCTTGCGGGGTATACGCTACGGTGACAGCAGCCTCATTTTGAAGATTTTTACCCGCGCCGGCGGCAGCCAAAGTTTCATCGCTTCGGTAAGCAAGAAAGCGCGGGGTAAAGGACTGCAAAACTCCGTTTTACAGCCTCTTCAAGCCATAAGTGGCGTAGCTCAAAGCTCCCCCAAAAGCGAACTGCTGCGTTTGAAAGAAGCCCGGCTGCTGTTTCATTACCAGTACCTACGCCATGATCCAGTAAAAAACTGCCTGGGCCTGTTCTTGGTGGAAGTACTACAATACATTTTACGCGAGGAAGAGCCCCAGCCCAGCTTGCTGGACTTTCTCCTGTACGGCTTACGAGAGCTGGACCAAACCGATAAACCAGTAGGGCATTTTCACCTGGTCTTTTTAATGCGCCTCCTAGATCACCTGGGCGTGGCGCCTCCGGCCGTTGAATCGGGGCCTTATCTGGACCTGCAAGAAGCACATTACCGGGTAGATGAAGCGCTACACCCGCACTGGATCCAGGGAGCGGTTCTTGCACATTGGCAAGAGCTGCAAGGCCTGCCATTCAAAGATTGGTGGCATTTCCAGGTGCACGCCAGCGAGCGCCGCCAGCTATTATCGGCCTTGCTGGACTATTTTCGGCTGCATGTTCAGGATTTTGGCGAGCTGCGCTCCCGGCAGGTGCTCAGAGAGGTGCTGGCCTAGGTAGTGTCTGTCTATAAAGTCCGCTCTCGCCCGTGGCGAGACGATCGTCCTTCTCGCTTCTAGCGAGACTCAGCTAGCCGCTGGCGAGACTGCGCTTTTTCGTCCTCTCGCGCCTCTCCGAAGAAATCGAGACAGGCCCCGAAAACATTCGGGGCAGGCTTTTCTTGGAGATGCTCAACCGTATAAATACCCTCTAATCAATTTCCAGGGTTTTTAAGATCGCTTCCAGCCGCAGCATCAGGTTGCGCTTTTTCTGATCGGGCGCATAGAGAAAAGCATCCAGGTAAATTAATTGATCGTGCTTTTCATCGTAAACCGTGTAGCTAATGAATGAACCCCCCATGATGGTACCGGTAGTGCGCCACAAGCCTCTGGATTCTAAAGTGAAAGCGCCTGCCAGTTCGGTGGGGGTCATCAGGGGTTTGATGAGCGTTTCGGTGCGCATGAAACTTCCCGGATCAGAAGCTTGCACGTATTTACGGGTAAGGCTGTCGCGAATGGGAACTATCTGATTGGGCACCTCCAGCAAGGAGGCGGGCATGGGACGGAAATACACAAAGATGCCCTGATCATTTTCTGGGGTGCGTTTCCAGTATAGTATAAAATCCCCTTTGGCTCGCTCCAGGTCAAAATCGCGGGGAATCTGGAGACTTACCTTATGCTTTTTGAGCAAGGGATGCACCTCATCCCGAAAAATGGGCCGCATGTCTTTTTGCAGATAAGCCAGTTCATGCTGGCGAAACACCTGCCGCAAGGTGTCCTGGCGGTCGTTAATGAGCGCGGCCAGGGCATTATCATTGGGCGCCTGGAGGCTTACCACCAGTTGAGGATGCGCATAAACGTTTTCCTGAATAGATACACGCTTCTCGCCCCGCGTGAGGTAAACCAAGTTGCGATTGCGACGCAGTAGCTTGGTGCTGGCCCGGTCATCTACCTGATGAACCGTGTAGCGGGGTTCGGGCTGAGGTAGTCCGTATTGGGATTTGGTAAAATACTTACGGAAGGCATTGCCACTTTTCTGCTCCCAGAGTTCATCATCAGCAATGGCGATAATATCCAATAGACCGCCATTACTACCGGGCAGCGTGGCGGTGGTCCTGCCTTTATTGCCGTTTTTCTGTTTTTGGGAACCAGCCTCCTGGCAACCCACCAATAAAAAGGAAAGGCCCAAGAGGGGGGCGAGCAGTCGATGTATCATGCTTTATCGGGGTAAATCTTCAGGCGGTCGCCTGGTTTTAGCTCCCGGGCATCGCTGAAGTTGTTCCATTTCATAATATTATCCGCACTGATGCCGGGAAATTTACGGGCTATGCTGTAAAAGCTTTCTCCGTACTGCACCCGGTGGTATACGGCCTCTCCTTGGGCCATGTTTTGAGTTTGGCTAGCAGAGGCCTGGCTTTGCCCGGCTGTAGAAGATTGGGGGGCGGAAGTCTTTTGGGGTGGCAGCTTTCGCGGAAATACTTTTAACCGCTGTCCCACCCGAATGGTATTGCCGCGGAGACCATTCCAGCGGCGCAAACTGCTTACACGCACGCCATAGCGCTCCGCGATAGTACCCAGCACCTCCCCCCTCCGCACCCGGTGATAGGTACGGTTGCCGAGTTCTACATAGCGCGGTTCCTTTTTTTCGTCCAGCTGAAAATGGGCCTCCGCTATGGCGTAAATGGAATCTTCATGAAGCTTGAAGAGGCCTACCGCATTTTTGGGCAGGGTGAGCGTGTGGGGATCTTCTGGTATGCCCGGGATAATCTCATAGCGATAAGCCGGGTTGAGAAAAGCCAGGGTTTCCCGGGGCACTTCCAGCAAAGCGGCCAACTGCTCAAAGCTTACCTGCTTTTTAATATGAACCGTATCGGTGCGAAAAAAAGATGGCTTAAGCTCTACGGGCCGCAAGCCGTGGTCTTCTGCGTACTCGAAGATATAGCTCGCCGCCATAAAAGCAGGTACGTAGCTGGCCGTTTCCCGCGGTAGCCAGGGCCTAATGGCCCAATAGCTTTTTTTACCCCCCGAATAGCGGATGGCTTTACTCACATTACCCGGCCCCGAATTGTAAGCCGCCAGAGCCAGGTTCCAGTCATCAAAAAGGCGGTAGAGTTTACGCAGATACTGGCAAGCTGCCTCGGTAGCTTTAAGGGGGTCATTGCGTTCGTCGATATAGCTGGAAACCTCCAGCCCATTGATGCGCGCCGTGCTGTACATAAACTGCCAGAGGCCCCGCGCCCCTGCCCAGGAACGAGCCTTTGGGTTCAAGGCCGATTCTACTACCGCCAGATACTTGATCTCCAGCGGCATATCATACCGGTCCAATACACTTTCAAATAGGGGAAAATAATAATGAGCCAGGCCCAACATGCGCGCTACTTCTTTCCGTTTTTTAGTTCCGTACAACTCGATAAAAGCACGTACCGTTTTGTTGTAAGTGTAGCGCAAGGGGCTGCGGCGGTTCATATTTGCCAATCGCAGTTCATAAAGGCTATCACTTACTGCGGCTGCCGCCACGTGGCCCGTATCAGGTGGCAGGCTATCGCCCCGGGCCACCATTTCCATGGCACTATCCGCGGTAAAAATTTGGAGCATCATAAGGCTATCCAGCCGCGATGGGTAGGGTAGGTCCTCTAAATGATAACTCGCCAAATCGGAAGCCTGGGGCTTTTTGGTGCTATCCCCTGGGCTGGGTTCTCCTGCCCAGGCCACGGAAGAAGTAAGCAAACCTACTCCCATAAGCAAACCCGCCAGGGGCCGGAGAAAATGGGCCATGCCTCCTTTTTGCGTATCCGTGCCACGGACGGGGACCATTCTTAAGGACGCTGTGACGCGCTTTAAAGTCTCACCTGGCGCAAATAGTGTCCGTCTATAAAGTCTCTCGCCCATGGCGAGACGATCGTCCTCAAAATGCTCATCTCGCCAGTGGCGAGACTGCGCTTTTATCGTCCTCTCGCGCCTCGTTCTTGAACTTTCTAGAACAGACACTCGACTCTGTGGACAGACACTAAATAGGGTCTGGGCTAGATGCCCTGAAAAACCGATCCTGCGTAATTTCATGAAATAAGCTTCTTAGGTGATAACCGGGTTCAAGGGCGCCTTATTGTTTCAGCCGGCTGCACCACCTGCTATACGAAGGTAGGAAAACCTAGCGCTTCAAAAGCCCGTGGGCAAACTGTAAAAGCGCTTTTTCGGCAAAGCGCGGAGCGGTGAGTTGCAAGCCCACCGGCAATTTGCCCGATCCCTTTAAAAGAGGTAGGGAAATGGCTGGGGTACCCGTGAGGTTGGCATGAACGGTAAAAATATCTTCGAGGTACATGGCCGTGGGATCACTGGACTCCGCTTCCAACAGAAAAGCCGGGTGGGGCGTAGTAGGAGATACCAAGAAGTCAAAACGCTTGAAAAGCGCTTCGGTTTGATCGGCGATTAATCGACGGGCTTTTTGCGCCTTGCCGTAATAGGCATCGTAATAACCACTGCTTAGCACAAAGGTCCCCAGCAAAATACGCCGCTTAACCTCGGGCCCAAAGCCCTCCGTGCGGGAGCGCTTGTACACCGTTTCCAGGTTTTCCACCTCCTCGCTCCGGTAGCCGTAGTGGATGCCGTCGTAGCGGGCCAGGTTACTACTGGCCTCCGCGGTAGAAAGGATGTAGTAGGTAGGCACCAGGTAATCAAGGAGCGGAAAGTCTACGCCTTCTACTTCATGCCCCTTGTCCCGCAGCTTGGCCAGGTAATCCTGGGTTTGCTTTTTAACTTTTTCATCCAGCTTGGGGCTCTCCAGCACATCCTTAAAATAAGCGATCCGCCGGGGAGCATCCTTATCTGCTTCGGAAAGAGCTACGGGCGTAACCGGACGCTGCGTAGCCGTACTATCGTATTCATCGGCCCCGGCCATCACCTCGTAAAGGGCACTCAGCGTATCCATGCTGCGGGCCAGCGGGCCTATCTGGTCAAAAGAAGAAGCAAAAGCCACCAGCCCATGCCGGGATATGCGTCCGTAACTGGGCTTGAAGCCGAGGGTTCCCGTAAAACTCGCTGGCTGACGGATACTGCCCCCCGTATCGCTGCCCAAACTGGCATGCACCAGGCGGGCCGCCACGGCCGCAGCACTGCCACCGGAAGAGCCGCCCGGTGTACGTTGGGGGTCCACCGGATTATGGGTGGTGCCGTAATGGCTAAACTTATTGGCCGACCCCATGGCAAATTCATCACAATTGAGCCGGCCTATCACGATGGCATCCTCATCCAGCAGCCGCTGTACCGCCGTAGCGGTAAAAAGCGACTCAAACTCCGCCAGCATTTTGGAGCCCGCCGAGCCCTTGTGGTGGCGGTACACCATATTATCCTTTATCCCCACCACCAGTCCGGCCAATTTGCCGGCCGTTCCGCGTTTTAGCTTGGCATCTATCACCGTGGCCCGGCTGCGGGCGTCATGCGCAAACACTTCCACAAAAGCATTGAGCGAAGCATGCGCCTGGATGCGCTCCAGAAAAGCCTCGATCATTTCCGTGCAGGTAAAAGCCCCTTTTTGCAACTTTCCCTGCAGCACGGGCAGGCTATCAATATCGGTCAAGGCCTAAGTTGTTTTGGATTGGGAATCGTCCTTTTTCTCCTCGCTGTTATCTTTGGTGGCGTGATCTTCATCCTCTTTCACAGCGCTCTTAAATTCCTTAATACCGCCGCCCAGGCCCCGCATCAACTCAGGTATCTTCCGGCCGCCAAAAAGCAGCAGAATCACCACCACTATCAAAACAATTTGCCAGGGCCCTATCCAGCCCAGCATTATACTCGCTAAATTCATATCTCAGCGCCATTTTTAGTAAGGGCAAAGGTACTCAATTTATCCGCCACCGTGCATTAAGGGACGTCAGGCGCAAGCCGGGCGCTAGCTCCTTTGGCCTCCCGGCCAAATGTGCAATACCCCGCGGGCAGCTTCTGAGCCAGCCCGGAAGATAGCGCCCAAAGCGCGTGAGCTCCGTCAGCAGAAAACCGCTATTTTTGAAGTCTATGAGCGATATAATCCAATTACACCAAATAACGCGTGATTTCCCGCTTGGGGGCCAAACGGTGAAAGTCCTCAAAGGCATAGACCTCTCCCTGGAGCACGGCCAGTACCTGGCCTTGATGGGCCCTTCTGGCAGTGGAAAATCTACGCTGATGAACCTGCTGGGCTGCCTGGACACCCCTACCGGGGGCCGCTACGAATTAAACGGCACAGACGTAAGTAGCCTCAATGACAATGAGCTGGCCGATATCAGGAATAAAGAAATAGGCTTCGTATTCCAGACCTTTAACCTGTTGCCCCGCTCCACCGCCCTGGAAAACGTAAGTCTCCCCCTGGTTTACGCCGGCCTGGGAAAAGAGGCCCGGCGGGCACGCGCGGAGGAGGTCCTCCAGCAAGTGGGCCTGTCCGACCGGATGGACCACCGCCCCAACCAACTTTCCGGCGGCCAGCGGCAAAGAGTAGCCGTAGCGCGGGCCCTGGTCAATAAGCCTTCTATCATCCTGGCCGATGAACCCACCGGGAACCTAGACAGCAAAACTTCCGTAGAAATCATGCGCTTGCTGGACGATATCCACGAACTGGGCAACACCATCATCCTGGTAACCCACGAAGAGGACATCGCTCAGCATGCCCGCCGCATTATTCGCCTGCGCGACGGGGTGATCGAAAGCGATGAAGCCAATAAACCCCTGACAACCGCCTAGCACCTATGGAGCTCAACTTAACGGGAAAAAATGCTTTGGTAGGCGGTGCCTCCGCCGGGATAGGAAAAGCCACCGCCCACGAACTAGCCCGCATGGGGGCCTCGCTTACCCTGCTGGCCCGCAGCGAAGAGAAGCTGAAAAGGGTACGAGACGAACTCCATCAGCGGGGCAAGCAGCGCCATCACTACTGCGTGGTAGATTACGAAGACTCCGTAGTCCTGGAGAGCAAAGTGAGTGAGCACTTGCGCCAACATGGCCCCGTTCATATCCTGGTCAACAATACCGGTGGTCCACCACCCGGTCCTGCTCACCTCGCCAAAGAGGAAGCGTACCTCAGCGCCTTTCGCCAGCACCTTATTGTGAACCAAGTCCTGGTGCGCCTCTGCCGGGAAGGTATGGCCCAGGCGGGCTACGGAAGGATCGTGAACGTGATCTCCACTTCGGTGAAAGCGCCCCTGCCCAACCTTGGCGTGAGCAATACCGTGCGGGGGGCCGTGGCCAACTGGTCCAAAACCCTGGCCACAGAGCTGGGACCTCAGGGCATCACAGTAAATAACGTGCTGCCGGGCGCTACCGAAACCGAGCGGCTAGAAGGCATCATCGCTAATAAAGCCCAGCAAACAGGCGTAGATATAAAAACGGCTGCCCAACAAATGACCGAGCAAATTCCCCTGCGGCGCTTTGCCAAGCCCGAAGAGCTGGCCAATGCCATTGCTTTTCTGGCCTCCCCCGCTGCGGCCTACATAAGCGGCATCAACGTGCCGGTAGACGGCGGCCGTACACCAGCTCTATAACGGGAAGCGACGGCTTACGGTCCGTATCGCCCCCTTCGTAATAACCCAAAATACCCACCGTTTATGATCACGCTCCAGAACTTCATCGGCGGAAAAATGTGCCCTCCTCAAAAGGGCCGTTACTTGGATAATTACGAACCAGCTAAGGGCCAAATTTATGGACAGGTGCCCGACAGCGATGCCTCAGACGTGGAGGCGGCCATAGCGGCCGCCCAAAAAGCAGCGCCTGCCTGGGCCCGTCTTTCCGCCCGGGAAAGGAGCCGCTTTATGCTCAAGGTAGCTGAGCGCATTGAAGAGCGGCTGGAAGAGCTGGCCCAAGCGGAAAGCCGCGACAACGGCAAACCCATAAAACTGGCTCGAACGGTAGACATTCCCCGGGCCCGGGACAATTTTCAGTTTTTCGCTACCGCCATCCTGCATCAGGAAGATGCCTTTCACGGGATGGGCGAGCGGGGTTTTAATTACACCCTCCGGCAACCCCTGGGCACGGTGGCTTGTATTTCGCCCTGGAACCTGCCCCTGTACCTTTTTACCTGGAAAATATGCCCCGCCCTGGCCGCCGGAAATGCGGTGGTGGCCAAGCCTTCCGAGGTAACGCCCTACACCGCCTTTTTACTGGGAGAAATCTGCCAGGAAGTGGGTTTCCCAGAGGGGGTACTCAACATCGTGCAGGGCCAGGGCAGGGCCGTAGGCGAACCCCTGGTAAAACACCCCGCCATCAAGGCCATTTCCTTTACCGGGGGCACCGAAACGGGCGCCCGCATAGCCGCGCAAGCGGCGCCCCAGTTTAAAAAGCTCTCCCTCGAGCTGGGCGGTAAAAACCCCAACCTCATCTTTGCTGATTGTGACCTGGAGCGGGCCATCCGGGTAAGCGCTCCGGCGGCATTTGCCAACCAAGGCCAGATCTGCTTGTGTGGAAGCCGCATCCTGATCGAAGCCTCCATCTACGAGGAATTTAAAAAAGGCTTTTTAGAAAAAGTGGCCCAGCTCACCGTAGGCCCGCCCCACCAGGAAGATGTGCAAATGGGCGCCCTGGTATCGGCTGCCCACCGAGATAAAGTTCTAAAATACATAGACCTGGCCCGGGAAGAAGGCGGCACCGTGCTCTGCGGCGGGCATTCCCTGCCCCAGCCTGCGCCCTACGACCGGGGCTATTACCTGGCCCCTACGGTAATCGAAAACCTGCCCCAGGCCTGCCGCACCAATAGCGAAGAGGTCTTTGGCCCGGTAGTAACGCTCCAACCCTTCTCTTCCGAGGAAGAAGCCTTAGATAAAGCCAATGCTACCGAATATGGTTTGGCGGCTACGGTTTTCAGCCAGGACGTGAACCGCGCCCACCGGGTAGCGGCCCGCTTGCAGAGCGGCATCGTATGGATCAATGACTGGTTGATCCGGGACTTGCGCACCCCCTTCGGCGGAACGAAGCGCAGCGGGGTAGGCCGCGAAGGGGGATTCCAGGCCTTAGATTTCTTTACCGAAGCCAAGAACGTATGCTTTGTTTATTAACTGCGAAGTTCCTGGAAAACAGGTCCAGCGAAAAACGCCTTATTAAGCAAGCGGGCGTTTCAATCTAACTGTAAAAAGAAAGATGTACGACGCTAAAAGCGCCGTACATCCCGTGATTCTATTGCACTACCAGCGAGAAACGCGCCATGACCCGCGCATTTTTCTGTACCTGTAAGTGATAAAGCCCAGGTTCCCATGATTTCGTAGAAATTTTTACTTGACCGTTGGTGGTTTTGGGCTTGAGCTCCGTTACCACCTGTCCCAGGTTATTATAAATCTTCAGGTGGAAATTTTTCCATTCCAGGCCATTTGCACTTAAGGTAGTGACCGTCCGTGCCGGGTTAGGATAAAGATTCACCTGATTACGCAGCACCCAATCGTTAAGACTGTTTTGATCTGTAACCAAAATATCTCTCGATTTGGTTTCCGTACAGTTGCGATTATCGGTAGCCGTAAGACGTACCGTATAGAGCCCTAGGGCGGAATAGCTATGGGTGGGGTTTTGCAAGTTTGAGGTAGTCCCATCACCAAAATCCCAGGTCCAGCTCACGGCACCATTGGTGCTATCGGTAAAGGCGATCGTATCGTTGCGCCGGGCCGTATCCTGACTTACCGCAAAGTTGGTGGCGATGGGGTTTGCAGTAACCGTCTGAGTCATAGAATCTACTCCGATGGCATTTTGGGCGCGTAGGATGACTTGGTAGGTGCCGGGAGATTGATACTGATGAAGGGGATTTGGCTGGCTGGAAGTAGCGCCATCACCGAAGTCCCAGAAAAGGGTATTGAAATTTTGCGCGGAATGTTGGAAAGAAATCTCCCCTTTGCAGATATTTTCATTGTTAAAGCTAAACGCGGCCAGTGGCATGGCAGCGGCGGTTCCCTGGAGACAAACGGTGCGAGTGCTATCAGAATTGTTAATTATCGCTGTACCATTAAAGGTTCCGGTGTTATTGGGTATAAAACTTAGCTGTACCTGCAGGCTATCTCCTACCGGTACAGTACCGGTGGAAGGGGTCACCTGAAAGCTGCTTACCCCGGTAAACATATTACTTAAATTGAGAGGTTGGCAGCCTTGGTTATATACAGTAAGCGAATCAAAAGTGGTATCTCCTACTTCGGTAAGGGAGAAATACACACAGGTATCTGAAAGGGCAATTTCTGGTTCAGATACTACCTCTAGCAAAATAGGCACACTTAGGTAGCCATTTCCCGGGGTATTAGAAGATACGCTGGCATAGGTGTTATAGCTACCCACTGGAAGTAGCGCTGCATTGAAAAGCAGGGAGGGAGAAGCTGAACTTCCAGCGGAAATAGAACCACTGGTGGCTCCTGTAAAGGACACCCAATTAACGTTTTCGACCACTCGCACCTGTACACTATGGAAAGACCCACTAGCACCGGACACATTATTGGAGTTGTTGAGATCAATATTTAAGCTCCCGTCTGACAGTAGGCTGCTGTGGAGATAGGAAGGCACCACATAAACCAGGGTATCAGGTTGAAAGCTGAGATTATTATCTGGCAAGTATCCCTGGTAATTGTTATCTACCCGCAAAGAGGTACGCTCTGTCCAGTTGTCGTAATCTCCATTGAGTACCACGGTAATAATGATACTATCAGCGCTGGAAGGGAGACCGTTAAAAGTGTGGGCGGTTTGCCCGCCGGAGACCGAATAGGACTTCTGGCTAAAGGGGGTTTGATAGCTCCCAATACGCAGTTGGTAATCAAGAGAAGCCTGCCCCTGGTTATCCAACTGAAAAGAAGTAGAGCCCACCACATGACATTTATTTAGGGTGTAGCGGATGGTGTCCTGAGGTACAGAAGCCAGAGGAGCTCCTACCAGATAAGCTGATACACAAACCTGCAGCGCGGTGTCGTTATTGGATACCAAAATAGTATCGGAAAAGGCGCCCAGGGAAGAGGAGGAAAGGGTGACGGGTAAATTTAGGGTGTCTTCAGGGGCGATTTGGAAACTAGAACCTGGCCAAGAGAGGTCGCCACTATTGGACTGCAGGGAGGTGATATCAAGCGTATCACATCCTGAGTTGGCAATACGCAAAGTATCCACACCATTGGCACCTTGCTGAAGGGTGTCGTAGGCTAAGCAATTACTAGACAGCAAACTGGCCTTTGGAAAGCCATTGATTTGAATATTAACCGTGATGGAAGTATCCGGGTAAAGGGGGTCATTGCTCGTAAACCTGATGCTCTTACTATGGGCGCCGCTGGGTAAATTGTCAATGTCCAGATATCCGCTTAACTGAATAGAGTCCGAGCCCGATAAATTGCCAGAAGCTGGCGTCAGAGGGCTGGTAGCGTCTCCGCTTATCTGGAAATCGTCAATGAAGTAGTGATCAAAACTGGAAGCGGAAAAATTATTTTGGATAAACCGGAAGCGCATACTGGAGCTGGATACGGGGATTTGCGCCGCGTATTTGGTGAGGCCATTGGTAGAGACCACGGTCACTAAATTGGTCCAACTTCCTGAAGGTGTTTTATATTCAAGATGGAGGGCCTCAGAAATGCCATCTGGACTTTCACAACCCGTGCCCTGATTGCCCGAAGCAGCATAAAAAGAAACGGAATCTCCTTGTGCCACATCAAAAGTATTGGTTACCACTTCGCGTGGACCGGTGCGCATTGTAAGGCTGTTGGAACCCGACTGAACGTAGCAATGATTGCCCACTAAGCCATTGGAAGCGTTGATATCCCAAAAGTTACTATTAAGGCTACCGGTTTCAAAATCATCAGAAAACTGGGTCACACCGCCTGCCGTCCATTGAAGACCTAATTGGCCTTGGTTGTACAACATAAGCGAAAAGGGGATAGAATCAAGGCAACCGTTTACCGAACGATTGAAACTAACGCTATCAAAAGCGATAACGGGTTTTCCCAAGACATAAGCCTGCAAGGGAAGGGTTGTATCTAACCCTGGTGAATTGAGGCTAAGGCTATCTTGATAAAGACCTACCGAGCTCCCCTGGAAAGATACTTGGGCCCAAACGGTATCGTAGGCCGCTACCGAAAGACTATTGCTCTGAGGGGAGAAAGCGGCGGAGCTGGTAGTTATTGAGTTGAAATTCAATGGTTCACAACCAGGGTTTATTACCTGGATGCTATCTACATAACTAACGGAAGAGGCCACCGTATCAAAGTCCAGGGTGTCTTGGTTATAAGCCAAGTGCGGCGTTCCCTGGATGGTAACTTCTACGGGGATGGATATTAAGCTATCTGAGCCAGTGCTGTTTGTACTGATCTCAAGGGTGCCATTAATCTGGCCGGCTGGGGTTTGGTGTGCGTTATAACCCACTAAAATCGGAAGCGAATCACCCGCTACTACAGTGCTGTCGGAAGGGGTTTCATACCAATTTGTATCGGGAAGCCCAATCCGGTAGAGCCTGAAATGATCCATATAAGTATTATTGCTTCCCAATGAGGATATGATTAATTGAGACACTTGCGATACATTACTGTTTAGGAAAGTAAGTCCTGTAAAAATTTGGGCCCCAGCCACCCAAACATCAAATGTTTTTGACTGATAATCAATGTTTTTAACCTCTACGAAATGCCAGTTGCCAGGTGAAGCTGGATGGGTACTAGAACCATTCCCATGCCTTACAATCAAAGAGGATCGATCCATCTCCATTTCCAAAAGATTGCCTACCGCAGTGCCATTGTTATTAACCTCTCTCAGTCGAACCAAGCCCGTGGATGAAGAGGAATTATTTACGTTGAAATAAAATTCAAGGTTGGTAGGAGTGCCATTATTGACACTAGCAGCGTAACCGGTATTATCAACACCATACACCCTGAGGTGATTTTGCCCAGAGGGAGAAACACCCCCTCCCACCTGAATAAGGTTTAAAAAAGGTGACGTATTCGGCAGAGGGCTAAAAGGTCCGATACCACTTTCAAAATTCTCGTCTACATAAAACTGGGTTCCTCCCCTGGAGCCTCCAAAGGCAGAAGCTTGAAAGCTTAACGGCCCACTACCTGTATTTAAAAGATTCAAAGTATCCTCAAAAATCCCTCCGCAGCCGATGGTACCCCGCAAGGTATCTGGGGACCAATTAGCAGAAGGCATACTTTGCACTGTAATAGGTTGGGCAGAAGCTGTATCACTGCCATTGCATCCTTGCAGAATAAGCCTTGCCTGGTAAGTTCCGCTGCTGGTATAGCTGTGCTGAACGGTGTCGCCCGTAGCACTACTCCCATCACCGAAGTCCCAAAAGGCGCTACCCGCCGTACTGCTGGTATTGGTAAAGGTGACCGGCACCCCAAATGCCGGATTGGTATCAGAAACCGTAAACTGGGCATTAAGCGGCTGACCCGCATTGCTATTGGAGTTCCAGGACATCTCAAAACCCGCGTAGCGCACGCTGCCATCACTATTTAACTCTACGCGAACGGAATCATCGGCAATGTTTATTGCATTGCCATTATTCGGAGTGCTAAAGCCGCTGTAGCTCCCCACCAGGGTGCTCACGCCGCTTCCATCTACGCTGTAAACCTTGACGTCGTCAAAGCCCGATTCCAGTTGAAAGTTTTTAAAAGTCACCGACTGGATGCCCGTCGGGGAGGTGATGAGCACCGAACCACTGCAATTATTACTGTAAGAACCATTGGGGCCATTGTTGTCATAAAGAGTGCCCGTGCAACTCGAAACCGTGTTAGTGCCCGTCCTGGGTAGGTTATAGGATTGACCGAAAAGAACTGCAGAGATGAAAAGAAAAGCAGTCAATAGGGAGATTTTCATGGTAATCTAGATTTAAACTTTATATGTCGTAAAATTAGGAAAAATTGCCAAATACCCCGTCCTGAACTAGCATTTTCTGAAAGCTATCTACCCGGGGGCTTATGGGGATAAGTCTTACAAAGCTTGCCCGATCTGGTCATGGGCTAAAACTTTTGCCTAGTAGGCGGGCATATAATTAGTGTCTGTCCATACTGTCGAGTGTCTGTTCTAGAAAGTTCGAGAGCAAGGCTTGCGTAGCTTTGAAAA
>JAVLBR010000249.1:0-2679 GCA_031581125.1 Schleiferiaceae bacterium
GGAGGGGGGGGAGGGGGAAGTACATACTTTCGATGTCTGACCCAGAAATATTAGGTTGTGCACCACCAATCGCATCAACAAGAATATCGTGTTTAAATCTGTTTGTGGATATAAGATAACGTAAAAAGGTATGATCAACTCTTTTTGGAATAAACCTTCCTACGCGTTGATTTAAATACGAAGGAAAGTCAAGTTCATAGACTCCAATTTTTCCGGTAGTAGCCCCGGACATCGCTATAATCAAATCACCCTTTTTCAAAATAAACCTTTCCAATTTTGAGTCATATGGCACATGAACTTCATCCACTTGTACCCTGCCGTTCTTTATATTAGCTATTCTTATTAAAGGAATTCCAAAATCGCAAAAAGTCGAACTTTTAAATGCATTACCACCTTGAACTTTGACTACTGTTCCCAGCCTCGTCACCTCCCACTCCGCTGGAATCCAGCCCAGCTTGGTTTTCTTGTAGCCGGGTTTCTTCGCGATGGGGTGATCTGTCGTTTTGGTCGAGTTGGTCATTATCGCAAGCCTAATTTTTTGGTGTGATAGTCAATATGCTGATAGATGGTATTGCCGAAGGCTTGCGCTAATTCTTCTTGCTCTTTTTCTGGAAGAGGCTGATGTAATAGCTTTTTCGTGATTTCCTGAAGTTCGCGCTGCCCAGTAGGAGTAAAATGGTCCACGGAAATGGTATAGGTGTGTAACTGGAACCCTATGTGGATTAAGTAGACGCAACCGAACGTTTCCATTCCTGCTTTTATGAAGCTTCCATAAAAGGTTTTAAGTAGCAAATCACTATCATCCGGCGCCATTTCGCCCTGGTTAGCAATACATTTTTCTTTGAAACTTTCCACTATTTGCGCGGCCTCCTCATTGAAAAAATGCTGCCCACTATAATTGGTCACTCCTACGTGATGGTTTACGCCAGTGAAAAAGTGATTAAACTTTTGAACCTGGGGGATGGCCTTTTTAAGCAGATCGGCTATCCAGCTATCATACATTTCCAGGAAAACTTCCTTGGAAAATTCTTTTTGGATGGTTTGATCGGGATTCACTTGTTGTAAGTCTCGCTCCAGGAGGTGAAGTCTCTTGTCCAAATCATCGGGCTCTTCGATGCTATTCCCTTTCCCAGCCTCAATTGCCAATTTAAGAGACCCTACCACTTGCTCCGCTATGTAGGTTACAAAGTCTTCGTAGTTGCCCACATCCGCCCGGCGCAGGGCTTGCAGGTATTTTTGCTTGTCCTCGGATTTGATCACTACCGGGGGGTAGCCATTACGCAGCAGCACATAATTCATGAGCAGCCGGGAAATGCGTCCGTTGCCATCGTCAAAAGGATGGATGCGCACAAACTTGTAATGGAATAGGGCCGCTAAGGTGACGGGATGGAGCTTTGTTTCCTCCTCGCGGTACCACTTCATCAACTCGCCCATTTGGGCGGGGGTTTCTTCCGGGGAAGCGTAGTCAAAAATTTCCCCGTTGGGCAAACGCACGGAATTGGGCTCTTCTTTGTAGCTGCCCACCTTTATCTGCCGGCGAGTTTCCTGCCCATCGGGGGTGAGGGCTTCTTTCCAGTAGGGGCGTACTAACATGATCTCATTCAGATCTTTTAGATCTTTTTCCGAAAGCGGTCTTTTCTGGTCGGCCGCCCATTCCTGGATGAGTTTAAAAGCTACGTCATGCGCCTTCATCTCCTCGTACTCGCGCATGGTATGGCCGCCCTTGGTATCGTCAAATAGCAAGAGCAGCTTCGTTTCCCCGTAGGTCAGGGTATTCCCCTCAATATGGTTGGAGTTGTAATTAAATTCCAGGCGGAGCTTTTCATCCAGGCGCTTTTGATCTTTCGTATCCAGCGGCTGCAGTTGCTCCCACTCGGTTTTGAATTGTTCTATTTTGTCAAAGGTGTTCATTATGCACGCTTTATTTTTAAGGACCTTTTGTGGAAATAGTCCTTCCTTTTCGGCTTCAAAGGCCCGCAAAACTTATTCGTACCATAGTCCGCCCTCTTCCAAATCGATGACCATAGAAGCAAATCTAAAGGAGAACCACGCCATGAACATATTAAGGTTGCGGTTCGGGGGCCAAGTATTTTCGTCAGTACACATAGAAAAGAGTTCCTGCTCGAAAATCGCTGCCCAATGGGCTTGAAGGGCCTCTTTTTCAGATACCCAGTCGTCATCTACGAGGTAGGTAGAGCTTTCGGGGTCATCTTCCAGTTTTAAGGGGTGTTCATCAGCAAACACCGCATTTCCCCATTCAAAGAAGGGCTTCTTGGGCTGTACGGTGATGGCCCCACGGTTCATGAACTTTATTGGTTCCATAACTTCTTCTAATTTATTGTTTTATCACTTGCCTTGAAACCTCGCGCTGGCCTTCAGTTTGAACTATCCGGAAATTCCGGATAGTTGGCTGCCGGTCTAATTCTCCGGCTTCAAAAATTTTATTGAGGTGTTCATTGATGGTCCGGACATCTTTACCAAAAAGGGTGGCTATCTTTTGCTGGGACAGCCAGAAGGTTTCCTCTTCAAAGTACCCTTCTACGCGAACCTGGCCCTGGGGGTCGGTATAGAGAATGATTTCCGAACTGTTCATAGCAGGCCCAAATCTTTCAGGTAGCCATCCATTTCTTTCCGGGTTTCGGCCAGCTCCTGCTCCAGTTGCTCAATTTCCTTCTGCAC
>JAVLBR010000021.1:0-21651 GCA_031581125.1 Schleiferiaceae bacterium
ACACTACTTAGTGCCCGTCCATACAGTCGAGTGTCTGATCTAGAAAGTTCGAGAGCAAGGCTTGCGTAGCTTTGAAAATCAAGGAGTTTACCTTAGTAAATGACTGTTTTCAAAGCAAGCATAACGCAGCTATCGGACTTTATAGACAGACACTACTTAGGGGTGCAGATAAGCAGAGCGTAACAAACCCCACTTATTAAGCCGGTATTCCAGCGACACCTGGAGCACCCCCAGGCCATAAATGGCGCTGCGGCGAAGATTGATGGAACTGGCTTCTTCAAAGTACTTGGTGGGACAGGTGATCTCGGCTATTTCGTAGCCCGCGTAAAAGATCTGAGCCAGCATTTGGTTGTCAAACACAAAATCGTCGCTATTGCGCTCAAAGGGGATGGCCTGCAGCACTTCCCCGGAAAAGGCCCGGTACCCGGTGTGGTATTCGCTTAATTTCTGGCCCAGAAGCTCATTTTGGATGCCGGTAAGGAGGCGGTTGGCCAGGTACTTGTACCAGGGCATGCCGCCGCGCAGGGCGCCGCGGCCCAGGATGCGCGACCCCAGCACTACCGGATACACCTCGTTGGCGATGAGATAGGCCATGCTTTCGATAAGCTTGGGCGTGTATTGATAATCGGGGTGCAGCATGATCACGATATCGCCGCCCAGCTCCAGGGCCTTCTGGTAGCAAGACTTCTGATTGCCCCCGTAGCCCCGGTTTTCCTGGTGGCTTATAATGTGGCGAATCCCCAGCTCGCGGGCCACCTCTACCGTGTTATCCCGGCTTTTATCGTCTACCAGGACCACTTCATCTACCAAGGGGAAGGGAATTTCCCGAAAGGTTTTCTCCAAGGTGCGCCCGGCGTTGTAGGCGGGCAGCACCACAATTACTTTGCGCTGCGCTATCATGGCGGGCAAAATTATCAATCCTTTCCATGCGGATGCCCCTTTCGAACCGGGGAATGCCCTGAAATTATTTTGTAGTTTGCCCCGCTCAATTATGGCAAGAGAATGAAGTTGATCCCCATTTGCATGGTGGCGCTAGGGCTCCTTTCCGGGCTCACCAGGATCCGGGCCCAGGAAACCATCGCCGGTAAAGTGTTCGAGGCCCAGAGTGGCGATCCCGTCTTTATGGCCAATGTGGTATTAAAGGAACGCGCGCAGGGCGCCACCACCGACGAGGCGGGGCGCTTTTCTTTTGCGGTGCCGGCCCAGGCCTTTCCGGTAACGTTGGAGATAAGCCTAATCGGCTACAAAACCATAACGCGCAAGTTAAAGGGCCCCGCCCAGGGTTTGAAATTTAAGCTGACCCCGGATCAGGCCATGCTTCAGGAAGTTTCCGTGGTGGAAAAGCGCCTGAGCGAAAAGCAAAAAGAAAGCGCCCTCACCGTGGTAGCCCTCGATGCCCTGGCCATCAAAGAAACGCCGGCTTCCGACTTTTACGCCGCCCTGGGCCATCTCAAAGGGGTAGACGTAACCTCCGCCAGCCTGGGCTTTAAGATTATCAACACCCGTGGCTTTAATTCCACCTCCCCGGTGCGCTCCCTGCAGCTGATCGATGGGGTAGACAATCAGGCACCGGGGCTCAACTTTGCCCTGGGCAATTTCCTGGGCGCCTCGGAGCTGGACCTGGTCAATGTAAACGTGATCGCCGGGGCCAGTACCGCTTTTTACGGCCCGGGCGCCTTTAATGGGGTGGTGGCCATGAAAACCAAAAACCCCTTCGATTATCAGGGGCTCAGTGCCAGCGTGAAAGTAGGGGAGCGGGCCCTCACCCGCACGGCGGTACGCTATGCCGAGGGGTTCTCGCTGTTCAGCGAAGAGCGCGATGACTTTGCCTTTAAGCTCAACCTTTCTTACCTCACGGCTAATGACTGGGAAGCCACCAACTACCGTCCCGTGGAGGAATCGCCCGTGGGACGGGATAACCCCGGCCGCTACGACGCGGTAAACCGCTACGGCGACGAGAGCCTGGCCTCTAATAATGATTTTCGCTCTTTTGAGGACGTTAAGTCCAATAACTCCGCGGGCCTGGGGCTGTTTTACCGGCCCGGCTACCGGGAGCCCGATCTGGTGGATTACGATACGCGCAATCTGAAGGCCAATGCGGGTCTCTTTTACCGCAGCAAAGACAGCATCCAGATCAGTTACAACCTGAATTACGGCGGGGGCACCACCGTTTTTCAAGGGGAAAACCGCTTTAGTCTTAATAATATCCGTTTCTGGCAAAACGTGCTGGAAGTATCCAAGCCCGACCGCTTCTTCCTGCGGGCTTACAGCACCCAGGAAGACGCCGGCGATAGCTACGATGCGGTGCTTACCGCCTTTAAAATGAACGACGCTACCATGGGCGATGAGCAAACCTGGAATCAAAATTACGCCAGCTTTTGGAACCGCTCTCCCTTCCGTTTTGCGGATGCCTTCCAGGATAGTGCCGGCTTTAATGTGCGATCACCTTCCTTTGACTCCGCTTATTACGCGGGGCCCTATCAGAACATCCTGGATCAGTACAACGGGCTGCTGGGCAACTATCACGACAGCCTCCTGGGCATCACTTCGGCGGGCCGTCCCTTACCGGGGAGTGCCGCTTTTGATTCGCTTTTCAACGATATTACCTCCCGCACTTTCCAGCAAGGGGGCGCCCGCTTTTTTGACCGCTCAGCGCTTTACCATTTCATGGGGGAGTACCAGTTTACCCTCCCAGGCGATATCAAAAGCCGGGTAGGGGGTAATTTCCGGATGTACCGCCCCCGTTCCCGCGGCAATATCTTCGACGAAGTGATCCCTTCCTCCATCGAAACCGATTCGGTGGGCAACGTGCTTTCTCAGGATTACCGGCAAATAGCCCTAAACGAATACGGCGCTTACCTGGGTTTGCAACGCAAGTTTTGGGGCGAGATCCTCAAGGTGAGCACCACCCTGCGGATGGACAAAAACCAAAACTTTGATTTTCTCTTCTCGCCCGCGCTTTCCATGGTGTACAGCCCGGATGCAGACCACACTTTCCGGGCTTCGCTAAGCCGCGCCATCCGAAACCCCACCCTGCAGGACCAGTACCTGCGCTATGACGTGGGCCGCGCCACCCTGCTGGGCAATCTCAATGGCTATGACTCCCTGGTGACCATCGAGTCCTATGACTTTTACCGCAGCCAGTCTAGCCTGCAAAAGGAAAATCTTACCTTCTTTGACGTGGACCCCATAAAACCCGAAAGTGTTTTTACCCTGGAAGGCGGTTACCGCGGTAGTTGGTTTGACCGGCTCTACCTGGACATGACCTACTTTTACAGTTGGTACCGCAACTTTATCGGTTTTCAATTTGGCCTGGACCCCACCTTTTCCGCACAACCTGGGACATCTGACCGTATTACCCGCCTACAGGCCTACCGGGTAGCGGCCAATGCCCGGGACCTGGTAACCACCCAGGGCTTTAACCTGGGCCTCAATTATTATCTAGACGACCACCTGGTGGTCAATGGCAACTACAGCTTCAATCAACTCAATCAGGCCAATACGGTCAATCCCATCATTCCCGCGTTTAACACCCCTACCCACAAGTACAACCTGGGCCTTACCGGCCGGAATTACAACTGGCCCAAGAGTAGTGACCATAAGTTTGGTTTTGGGCTTAATTACAAGTGGGTAGACGGTTTTCGCTTTGAAGGCTCCCCGCAGTTTTCCGGCTCCATAGACGCCTACGGCATGCTCGATGCGCAGGTAAACTATCAAATGCCCGACTACCACCTCACCTTCAAACTGGGCGCCAGCAACCTGCTAAATAACCGGGTAACTACCGTGTACGGCGGCCCCACCATCGGGCGGCTGGCCTACCTTACCATCACTTACGACGTATCTCCCGATGAGCTTAACTCGGATCTGGAAGCGGCTAAAGAAGGGCTTGAAAAAGCAGGCTCTTATTTTTATAACTTGCTACCCTAAATTAAATGAGTTGTTATGAAAACAAAACTACTATGCAGCGGATTGCTTTTGCTCTCCGGATTGGCTTTTGGCCAAAACCGTTATACCGCAGAAGTATTCTCCCAGTTTCAGGTCAACACGGAGGTCACTTTCGGAACCAATATCGATTTTCTCACCTCCGATTTCTCCGATCCTACCACCGTGGCCACAGAAGTGACCACCATCAAGACGGCCCTGGCCGTGGGCAATCCCATCCCGGCCGCTTTCTATGATCCTACCGATACCTCCACTTCCGTGAAGGTAGATGAGCTCAAAATGGACATTTACGAGCCGGCCGGCGATACCCTGGCCCAGCGCCCGGTAGTAGTTTACCTCCATACCGGTAATTTCCTGCCCCCGCAGGTAAACGGCGGCATCAACGGCACCCGTCGCGACAGCTCCGTGATCGTGGCCTGCCGCAAGCTGGCCCGTCGCGGCTTTGTGGCCATTGCCCCCGATTACCGCCTGGGCTGGAACCCACTGGACCCCAGCCAACTTCAGCGAAGAGCCCAACTGCTGAACGCGGTGTACCGGGCCATTCACGATATGAAAGAACTGGTACGGGTGGTTAAAGCCGACTCGGCCAACCTGGGCATTGACCCCGACAAGATCACTTTTCTGGGCGAAGGCTCCGGCGGCTACGTGGCTCTGGCGTATTCCACCCTCGACAAATGGTCGGAGGTAGAGTTGCCTAAATTTACAAACCCCGCAACCGGCAATTCCTTTGTAGATTCCAATGATGTAGGTAATATTGAAGGTCTGGGCGGTAGTCTCAACCTCTACCAGGACAACGGCCTGAGCACCGATATCAATACCTGCGTAAACCTGGGCGGTGCTCTGGCAGACATCTCCTGGCTGGAAGCTGGCGACCCCGCCATGCTCTCCATCCACGCCGTTCGCGATCCCTTTGCGCCCTTTGGCGATGGTACCGTGGTAGTGCCTACCACGCAAGACGACGTAGTGGACGTTTCCGGGGCCAACGTATTTATTCCCAAGGCCAACAACCTGGGCAATAACGCCGCCTTCCTCAATAAGTCTTTCAACGACCCCATCACCCTGGCCGCCCGTGGCCGTTACAGCGTGACCTACAACCATATCTACCCCGCCCCCTTCGATACCATTACTGTGAGCAGCAATGCCGAAGGCCTCTTCCCGGTGGTCCGGCCCCTGGCCAATCAGCTCTTTAACAACGTAGGTTCTCCCTGGCAGTGGTGGGATCCCAACGGCCCCATTGCCACGGACACGCTCGATCCCGGCCCTCCGGCCATTACCTACCACATGGCCGGCCTGGCTTCCAATCCCAATATGTCTTCCAGCTTCGGCCGTACCTACATGGACACCATCCTTAATTATATCACCCCCCGGATGGTGCACACCCTCGACCTGATAGACCGCCCGGAGTACGACCTGCAAACCAAGCTGGCCGTATATCCCAATCCCGCCCGGGAAATGCTCCGCCTCAGCAGCACCGATCCCGCGCTGGAACTGCAGTCTTTCGAAATAAGGGACGTAGCCGGTCGTACCGCGCTTCGCCAGCCTTTACGCCAGGGGCAGCGCCAAATAGACCTGAGCCGCCTCAGCCCCGGTGTGTACTTCCTGCACCTGCAAACGGATAAGGGCAAGACGGTAAGGCGCCTGGTGATCGAATAAAAGCCCCTTTTCGTTTCATTACTTTTTAGGCTGGCGGAAACTTTCCGCCAGCCTTTTTTGCTTTATACATTTGCCGCCTTCGCGGCCTCCCTTGGGGGCCTGCGGCCAAATGTGAGCAAACCCTTATCATGACAGCATCCCCCCATGTAGCCTTTAATCTCAACGGTGAAATACAAACCGGCACCCAGCTGGCGGTAAGCCTTAACAACCGCGGCCTCCATTACGGCGATGGCATGTTCGAAACCCTCCGGGTGGGCCGCGGTAAAATCTACTTCTGGGAAGACCACTACTTCCGGCTGATGGCCTCTATGCGCCTGGTGCGCATGGAGATTCCCATGCATTTTTCCCCCGAGTATCTGGAAGGCGAAATACATAAAACACTGGAAGCCAATGACCTTAAATCAGGTCACGCCCGGGTAAAAATCTTGGTAACCCGCCAGCCCGGCGGCTACTATACCCCCACGAAAGCCGATGTAGACTGCCTTATCACCGCTGAACCCCTGGATGAAGCTACCTACACCCTCAACGACAAAGGCTATCAGGTAGACCTCTACAAAGATTTTTTCAAGCTATCAGGCCTGTTTTCTAATCTCAAGACCTCCAGCGCCCAACTGTACACGGTGGCTTCCGTATTCCGCCAGGAAAATGACCTCGATGAATGCCTGCTGCTCAACGAGCAAAAAGCGGTGATAGAAGGCATTAGTGGCAATGTTTTTATGGTCAACAAAGCCGGTGAGCTCCTCACCCCCCCTTTGAGCGACGGCTGCCTGAAAGGCGTCATGCGCAAACAGATCATTGAGCTAGCCCAAGAACAGGGCTATACGGTAAAGGAGGAGAGTTTTAACCCCTTTGCCTTACAAAAGGCCCAGGAGCTCTTTTTTACCAATGTGATTCGGGGCCTGCGCTGGACGGGCCAGTACCGCAAAAAATCCTACCAAAATACCGTAGCGCAAGACCTTACCAAAAAACTCAACGCCCGCATCCTTCTGGGCTGAAAAGTCGACACGAGTAAACCAGTTGTTTGTTTACCGGTTTCAAAAAAAAGTAAAAACAAAAGCCTGCCTCATGAAAGCCATCCGTTGTCCCCAATGTGCGCTCTGGACCGATGGCGATAAGGATTACTGCGCCTATTGCCGTTACGATCTGCACCAGACCGAAGAAGAAGCGGCTAAAACGGAAGCCGGGCGGCAGTTTCGTTCCTTTCCCGTACCCGAGATCCGCCCCGACGATCCCTACTGGCGCCGGGGCGCTATTCACGTACTGCGCTTCTTTCAGCTCATTTTCACTGCCTTTATCAGCCTCATTGGCGCCATAGCCAGCTCTACCGTCCATTAAAAGATGAAGAACTTTCTGCGCGCCATACCGCCCTACAGTTACCTTTCTTCCCTGCTTTTTATGGGTCATTACCTCTGGGCGCCCTATCATTCTTATGTATTGCTGCACAGCTACCTGGACGATCTGCTTTGTCCCGCCATAGTGCTGGGACCTGCCCTGGCGCTGGGGCGTACCGTGATTCCCGGCGACCCCGAGTGGCGCCTGCCCCGGGCCTGGGGCCTCTGGTTTGTACTCTGGTACAGTATGCTCTTCGAGGCACTTTTGCCTCTTTTCGACGCACGCCACTACGCCGATCCCTGGGATATACTGGCTTATGGCCTAGGCACCGTCCTTTTTTATCTTTGGGCAAACCGAAAGCCCGCTTCGGCGGTTAGCCCTCTTTATAAATCCCGATAGCCATGCAAGTAAGACAAGGAGATGTGCTGATAGAGGCGGTACCCGAGATCAATGAAAATACCCGTCCCACCGAAGAGCGCCTGCTCGTAAGGGGGGAAGGGCGCTACCACGGGCACTTTGTAGAAGGCGAGGTCCGTATTCACGAAAATCCCCATTTTGGGCCGGAAAACCTGGTGACCCATTACCTGGAAGTGAGCGACACCGCGGTAATCGAGCACCGCCATACCGAAACCGGACGCCCCACCCGGGAGCACGCCCCCATACCGTTGCCCGCGGGACGTTACCGCGTCTTACGTCAGCGGGAGTACAATCCCTACGCCCGCGTTATCCAAATACTGCAGGATTGAGTACGCTGCTGGGCCTTATGCTCGCTGCGGAAGGGCAGGAATCCTTACGCCCCCGTCGCAGCTGTGAAGAAGTACATTTGGCCGTAGGCCAAATGTATGAGCAGCTCACCGGCAAGCGCCCGGCCATAATACTGTGTGATACGCCCTGGGAGTGGGGCCAGGCCGTGGAAGGCGCGCGCGAAACGCAAACGGGGCGGGCGCGGCTGTCGCAGCAAATCTGGCGGCTGGTCCAGGAGACCAGGCACGCCGAGCCGCCGGAAAGCGCGCCGGAAGCGTCTTACTTCCAAAAGGCGCTGGGGTGGCGCGAGCAACTGGACGGGGCGGTGGAACGAGAGGCCCAAAAACGGGGCCGTGCCTGGCAAGTCCCCGATCAGCATCCCCACTGGTATGACGCCGCCTGGCTGGAAGGAGAGATGGCAGGCGCAGTACCCGCCTGGCTGGCCAAGGCGGTGAAGGGCGGCTTGCTCTACGGCGCTGCTTACGAGGAGACCTTTGTGGGCTGTATGGTGCCCCAGGAATTGCGGTGCAATGCCGCCGGCCAATGGCACGCCGAGGAGGGCCCCGCACTGCGCTGGGAGGGAGGCGCCCTGCATTACTGGCACGGGGTGCCCGTACCGGAGCAGCTTATCGAAAATCCGCAGGCCGTGACCCGCGCTGAGGTTATGCAAGAACGCAATGCGGAGGTACGCCGCTGCTATCAGGAGCGACTCGGAGCGGAACGATTTTCGGAACTATTTGAACTTCAGGAAGTAGACGCGGATGCCGACCTGCAGGGACGGCGCCAGCAGCTGCTGCGTACCGCCCACGTAGACGATATAGCGGGGGAACCGCTCCAGTTTGCCCGGGTCACTTGCCCTACTACCCAGCGGATTTATTACCTCTGCGTACCTCCGCATTTGGAAAACGTGTGGGAGGCAGTGGCCTGGACCTTTGGGAAGGACGCCACCAGCTACCGGCCCGAAAAGGAAACTTAAGCCGGGGTGCCGGTGCCGTTAAAGCTGCTACCTTTGGGCCTCCATGAAGCGCTTACTGACCATATCGCTGGGGGGGCTACTGCTGGCCCTGCTTACTACTTGTGATGGGCCCCCGGAGCGCGATCCGCAAACCATTTTCCGGTATAACGAAGCCGCTGGTATTGGCTCGTTGGACCCGGCTTTTGCCCGCAATCAGGCCAATATATGGGCGGTGCAGCAGCTTTTTAACGGTCTGGTACAGATGGACCCCAATCTACGGGTGCAGCCGGCCATCGCGAAGCGATGGACCATCCAGGACTCCGGTCTTACTTATCGCTTTTTCCTGCGGCGGGACGTATACTTTCACCCCGATCCTTGTTTTGATAGTGTGGCCCAGCGCCGGGTGCGCGCCGCCGATTTCGTTTACAGCTTTCAGCGCCTTACCAGTGCGGCGCTGGCCGCTCCGGGTGCCTGGGTGTTTGCCAATGTGGCCCGCTATGAAGCCCAGAACGACTCCACCCTGGAGATTCGCCTCAAAACCCCTTTTCCGCCCTTTCTGGGCCTGCTTACCATGAATTACTGTTCGGTGGTGCCGCAGGAAGCGGTAGCCCATTACGGCAGCGCCTTTCGCCGGCACCCGGTAGGCACCGGTCCTTTCCAGTTTAAGCGCTGGGTGGAAAACGAATTGCTGGTTTTTCGGCGCAACGAGCGCTATTTCGAACGCGACGTGAAGGGCAACCGCCTGCCTTACCTGGAGGCGGTGGCCATCAGCTTTGTGCCCGACAAGCAGAGTGCCTTTTTGCGCTTTCTCAAAGGGGAGATAGACCTGATCTCCGGCCTGGACGGTTCCTATAAAGACGAGCTGCTTACCCACGACGGCCGCCTGCGCAAACGCTACCGGGACCGCTTCCTGCTGTATCGCCAGCCTTACCTTAATACGGAGTACCTCGGTTTTTTGGTAGATTCCAATGCCTCGGTCGCCGCCGGATCGCCGGTGCTCAACCGAAAAGTAAGACAAGCCATCAATTATGCTTTTGACCGGGAGCGGATGATCCGCTACCTGCGCAACGGCATCGGTACCCCGGCCCAGGGCGGCATGATCCCGGCGGGCTTACCCGCCTACGATACCAACCGCATCCAAGGGTATCATCATGACCCGGCCCGGGCTCGGCGCTTGCTCCGCGAAGCGGGGTACCCGGAAGGAAAGGGCCTGCCCCCCATTAAGTTGGTTACCAATAGCAACTACCGCGATCTCTGTGAATACATTCAGGCCGAAGCCCAAAAAGTAGGCATCCCCCTGGAAGTGGAAGTAACGCCGCCCTCCACCTTGCGGCAGGGCAAGGCCACGGCCAAGCTGCCCATGTTTCGCGCCAGTTGGATCGCCGATTACCCTGATGCCGAAAACTACCTAAGCCTCTTTTATAGCCAAAATTTTGCGCCCGAGGGCCCCAATTACACGCATTTTGCGGACCCGCATTATGATAGCCTGTACCAGCAGGCTCGCGCCACGCTGGATGACTCCCTGCGGCTAAGGCTGTACCAGCGGATGGATCAGCGCATCATTGAGCAGGCGCCGGTAGTACCGCTGTATTATGATCAAGTGCTGCGCTTCTACCCCAAGCACGTTCATGACTTAGGCGGCAATGCCCTTAATCTGCTCAACCTTAAACGGGTGTGGAAAAGTGATGCGGGATAGGGGGGTCCCAAAGTTTACCCATCCGCTCAAAGGCGGCCTTGATGGAGCGGAGCTAAGGCTAGTTGGGAGGTGATCCCATTCATAAGCGCTTTCCCTGAGTCCGGGAAATAAAGAATGTGGTCTAAGTAAAAAAGTGCTGGAGCGCCTCCTCAATACGCTGCCAGTTTACCGCCGTAAGATTGGAGCCACTGGGCAAGCACAGGCCTTCCTCAAAGAGGGCATCGGCCACGCTATTTTGCCTGTGGCTATGCGGTTGCCGGCCTTCGGCCGTGTAGTAGGGGGCATCGGCGTACACGGGTTGGAGGTGCATGGGTTTCCAGAGGGGGCGGGCCTCTATATTTTGAGCGGCCAGGGCCAGGCGTAAGCCTTCGCGGGTCTTGCCCTTATTTTTTTCTGGTTTCATCAGTAAAGTGGTGAGCCAGCGATTGCTCACACAGTGGGGCAGTTCCTCCTGGAAGTGCACCTGATACCCTTTTTTTCCGAATTCGTTTTCAAAAAGGTGGCGGTAATGCCGGTAATTGGCTTGCCGCTGGGCAATGCGCTCGTCCAGCACCGTCATTTGCCCCCGGCCAATGCCGGCCAGCACGTTGGACAATCGATAATTATAACCGATCTGGCTGTGCTGATAATGAGGAGCTTCATCGCGGGCCTGGGTGGCCAGAAAACGAGCTTGCTCAATATACCGCTGGTAGGGCGATACGAGGGCGCCGCCGCCGGAGGTGGTGATGATTTTATTACCATTAAACGAGTAAATGGCCATGGTGCCCAGGCTACCGGTTTTTTTCCCGTGGTAGGTGCTGCCTAAGCTTTCTGCCGCATCTTCTATCACCGGTACCTGGTGGCGCTCTGCCACGCTTAAAATTTCTTCCATTTTGGCGGGATTGCCGTACAGATGCACCGGGATGATCGCTTTGGGCTTATGGGCTTCGCCCAGCTCCGCTAAGGCTTTTTCCAGGGCTTGGGGACACATATTCCAGCTATCGGTCTCGGAGTCTACGAAAACGGGTTGGGCGCCGAGGTAGGTCACCGGATGGGAGGAGCCGCAAAAGGTAAAGGACTGGCAGATCACCTTATCACCAGGGCCCACTTCCAGCATATCCAGAGCCAGGTGCATGGCGGCGGTACCGGAGGAAAGCGCGGCGGCATGCGCCACATCATTGTATTCCTGTAGGTCTTTTTCAAAGCCGTTGACATGCGGCCCCAGGGGAGCAATCCAATTGTCGGCAAAGGCTTGGTTGACAAAAATTTGCTCTTGCTCTCCGAGGTGGGGGGAGGAAAGCCATATTTTGGGAAGGTCAGCAGGAATGGCGGCCATAAACAGGAATATTGCGTTTGCCGCGAAAGTAGCATCTAATGCAGCAATCCCGGTAGCCTGCCCGCAGAAAATTACCAAACCCTCATGCGGCTGCAGCAGGCTTCGCACCGCTCGTCAGGGGTGGGGCCGCGGGGCCGGGGCTTCGTTTAACGCTTGTGCGCCCGAGCATGCCCGGCGCCGGTAAGCCAATCCTTACCAGGGGCGGATTTGCGTCCTTTGCCCCATTGTCAAGCGGATAGAAGGGGGAACAGCGGCTGCTGAAGGGCTCTTATTCCAGCTATCTGAAGGCCTGAGGAAGAGCCGGGTGGTTACCGGTGCTAGACCACGGGGAGCCATTGCTTATGCCAGCTCTGGCCTATGGAGGTTTCCCAGTGGGCCTCCCATTCTTTTTTGGTGCTTACCAGGTTATTGAAAACTTGAGAGTGCTGGTCAAATTCGCCTTGTTCTAAGGCGGCTCTAAAGTTTACCATGTGCATGGTTTGGATCATTTGGTTGCGGTCCCGGTAAGCGATTTGGGTGCGATCGAGCAGGCTAATTTTCAATTCATTTTCCAGCTGCTGCATCAGGTGGGTAAGCTTGTCGATGCTGCAGCCCGTAGCCTGGTAGCTGGCTTCATCCAAGGCTACTACGATAAAGTAGCCGTAGCGAAGCGTAAAGGAAGCTTCTAGGTCTTTGCCATGCGCTTGCCAGTGGTCCAGAAAATGCATGAGCCGGGCGCTGATACGCTCCGTTTTCTCGTAAGGAAGATGTTCAGCTGCCTGGAAAATCCATACCCGGCTGTTATCGCTCATTTGGTCAAAATCATAGTACATGAAGTAGGGCTTTGCTGGTGAGAATAACCATTAGGAGTTACGAATATACAAAGCCCTTATTCCGCTAGCAGGGCCTCAATGTGGTCCGTAGAAGGGTAGAGGTTCCGAATTTTGTCCCGATAAGAAACCGGAAAGGCTTTTTCCTTTAAAATGAAGTGCTTAACGGCGATGATTTCCGGTCCCAATCCGTGCCGGGTAGCGATGCTATCGGCCCGCTGTTCGGTGGCCCGCTGGGAAACTGCAGAAGTGAGATAGCCGAGCCCTAAATCGATCATTTCCCAAAAGCCTTTGTTTTCGTAATCCGCTATATGGCCCAATTCGTGTCCCAGCCAGCCTATCAATACCTTTTGCGGAATACGGTGCAGGGCCAGGGTATCTTGTTCGTCGCGCAGGAGGAGGTAGGGTTTCATCTCGATTTGATAGCGGCGGGCTTGGCCCGGACGCAGCATGCTGGGCCATTGCGGTTGGGCCTGCATCACAGCGCCACTAAAGGCCCGGCTAAAGGCAAACTTTATGGAAACCTTTCTCAGGGCGGGATAATGGGAACGCAGCGGGACGATGGCTTCTTTCAAAACCGCGGGATATTCCCAGGCGTCGGTTGACTTACTTTCCGTAAGGAACGGGCCTTGGACGGGCTCGTGGCTACAAGCAACCACCAGCGCAAGGAGCAAGGGGGAAATCACGAATTTCTTAATCATCTATTATCATTAGCGCATTAAGAGGGGTAATAGTTTATTCCCCTCTCTTTTTTTGGGGGGATTTCCCGCTTTTTTAGCTAAGAATATCCATAAAAAAAGCCGCGACGAAGGCGTCGCGGCTTAACGATAAGGTGTAAAAGTAAGGCTCGGTTTTAGGCTTTCACCTTTACCAGTTCTGTCATCTTAGTGCCTATTTGCGCGGGGCTGTCCACTACGTGTACGCCGCTTTCCCGCATGATAGCCTTTTTGGCCTGGGCGGTGTCGTCGCTACCGCCTACGATGGCGCCGGCGTGGCCCATGGTGCGTCCTTTGGGGGCGGTTTCTCCGGCGATGAAACCTACTACCGGTTTGGTGCCGTTTTCTTTAATCCAGCGGGCGGCGTTGGCTTCCATTTGGCCCCCGATTTCGCCAATCATGACAATGCCATCCGTTTCCGGATCTTCCATCAGCATGGCCACCGCTTCCTGCATGCTGGTGCCAATGATGGGATCGCCGCCTATACCGATGGCGGTGCTTTGGCCCAGTCCCGCTTTGGTAATTTGGTCTACCGCTTCATAAGTCAGGGTGCCGCTCTTGCTTACGATGCCGATGCGGCCGGGGTTGAAAATAAAAGCTGGCATGATGCCCACCTTGGCTTCGCCCGGGGTCATCACGCCGGGGCAGTTGGGGCCTACCATGGTTACGGGGCGGCCTTTGAGGTATTCGCGTACTTTGATCATATCGGCCGTGGGGATGCCTTCCGTGATGGTTACGATCACTTCTATGCCCGCATCTGCTGCCTCCATGATGGCATCGGCGGCAAAGGCGGGGGGGACGAATATGATGGATACGTTGGCCCCGGTTTCGGCCACGGCATCGCTTACCGTATTAAAAACGGGGAGGTCCAGGTGTTTTTGCCCCCCTTTACCGGGGGTTACTCCTCCTACCACGGGGGTGCCGGCCTCTATCATTTGCGTGGCGTGGAAGGAACCTTCACTGCCGGTGAAACCCTGCACAATTACTTTGGAATCTTTATTGACGAGTACACTCATGAATGGGTATGATTTTGCTTGCTTGATTTGAGGCCGCTAAATTAGGCATAAAGGGCGTGAAAGAAATCGGCCCGGCGGCTTATTTTTTCTGGGTCCATTCCGCGGGTTCTCCCACTTTACTGGCAAAAACCAGCTCTTCCAGGGGGCTGCGCTCCCGGGGCGCTATTTCGGCTTTGGCATGGCCCTCGTGGAGCTGGTCGATGCCCTCGGGGTCGCGATGGCCGATGGCGGCCATGCTCACGACGTCAAATTCCTCGGTATCTACGCCAAAGTTGGCGGCCACTTTTTCGGGGTGAATACCCGCCATTTGGTGAACGAAAAGTCCTAGATGGGTGGCCTGAGCGCAGAGATTACCCATGGCCAAGCCCAAGTCGTGCCAGGCGTGTGGGTTGGGGGCGTCTTTGCCCACCCGCTTTTTTCGGGCCAGCGTAGCTACCAGTACCGGCGCCCGGTGGGCCCATACGTCATTGCCCTCCATCAGTCCTTCGCGTAGGGCCGGATAATGCGCGTCTTCGCGGCGGGCTACCAGGAAGCGCCAGGGCTGCTGATTGGAGCTGCTGGCGGCCCAGCGGGCCGCCTCGAACAGGGCGCGCAATTGCCATTCTTCCAGGGCTTTTTCGCTAAAAGCCCGGGGGCTCCAGCGGTTTTTCAGCTCGGGCATCAGTTCTTCGGAACTGGTGGCTTGTTTGCGGGCATCTAATTCGTGCATAAAGGGAGATTTTCTGGTTTAAATGGTTTCTACTTTTCGCTGGCTGATTTGGATAAAGAGCAAGCCAAGGAAAGCCGCCAGGGCAGAGCCTACTAAAATGGCCGCCTTGGCAGATTCGGCAGCTTCCTTGCTCTCAAAAGCCAGCTCGGAAATAAATAACGACATGGTGAAGCCTACCCCGGCCAGCATAGAAACGCCGATAACCTGGGTCCAATTACTCCGATCGGGCACCTCCGATATGCGAAGGGCCACCATAATCCAGGAAAAAAGGGTAATACCGACGGTCTTGCCTACCACCAGACCAATGATAATCCCCAGGCTGATGGGTTGGAGCAGGGAAGGCCAAAAATCGCCGGTAAGCTCTATACCAGCATTGGAGAAGGCGAAAAGGGGCATAATAATAAAATACACGAACCCGTGCAGCCCCGTTTCAATTTTCTGTAAAGGTGCGCGGGCTTCATCACCCGCTTGGCGGATTCCCTTTAGCAGGTGGTCCTCCTTACCACTATTGAAGTAAACATCATTTTCATCGGCCTTTAGATAGCGGCGATAAAGCTTTTTTAGACGGTCAGTAAATTGATCTTTGGTAAGGCGGGTCTCCGCGGGGATGGTAAAGGCCAACAAAATACCGGCAATGGTGGGGTGGATACCCGAATAGAAAAAGGCAACCCAAATACCTGTGATGCCCACAAAGGCGTAAAACAATACTGAGCGTACGCCCAGCCGGTTGGCCGCAAAAAGCACCAAAAGGGCGCCGCCAGCCACATAGAGCTGCTGTACGTCCAGGTTGGACGTGTAGAAGAATGCGATTACCAGTACGGCGCCGATATCATCTACCACCGCCAAGCTGGTCACAAATACCTTCACACTACGGGCCACCCGGCGCCGCACCAAGTTGATCAAGCCCAGCGTAAAAGCTATATCGGTGGCCATCGGAACCCCCCAGCCTTCCGAAGCCCCATCATAATTAAAAATTAAGTATAGCAGGGCTGGCAGCACCATACCGCCTAAAGCGGCACCTACCGGCAGCGAGGCTTGACGCCAAGAGCTCAGATCACCGGAGAGCACCTCGCGCTTTATTTCCAGCCCTACCAGAAAAAAGAAAATAGCCATCAAGCCATCGTTGATCAGCAGGTGCAGGTTCATGGAGAAAGTACTGTCATCAAAGCTGATTTTAATCTCGTGCTCCCAAAAATGATGATACCATTCGCTGCCCCAGCTGCTATTGGCTACCACCAGGGCGGCAATGGCCGAAAGAAAAAGCAACACTCCTATAGAGGCCTCATTTCCCATTAAATAGCGAATGGGGGCTAAAAGGTAATTAATGGGTTCTTTTTTTGCCATAAATATGGTTGGTTAAATTCTGCGACGGTGATGCGAAAATACAAGTTGCGTTCAAAAGAGGGGAGGGCCGCTTTGGTTTACCAGGGCAAATCGGGCAAAGAGCTCCTCCCGGTACCAGCCCCATTGGCGCGTTTTACGAATTACCTCGGCATGCTGGGCGCCCTGGTAGGCAAAGGCGTTTACGGCCGCCTCACTTTCCCATACACTCACCGTAGCCTGGTCTATAAGCGGCCATTCGCCCACGCCCTTGGCGTAGCAAAGGCCGGGCTGGCCGGCCATCATTTCGCTTACGGTGGGCACCGAACGCCAAAAATGGAGCAGCCGCTTGGCCCGAATCCGGGCCCGGGTAAGGATTACCGTATGGGCGGCGGCGGCCGGGCCCCCTTGGTTTTCAAAGGGGTCGTGCCCTTCCCAGGCGCCCATACTGCGGTAAGCCTGGAGCCAGAGCACCGTAGCGGCCTTACTGCGGCTCTTCCATTCCTGTCCGTAGGGATGTTTTTCCAGAAACCGCTCTGCTGCTGCCGCATGGTCCCAGGTCTGCAGCAAGAAGTAAGTGCCCCAGTCGGGCCAGGGAGCAAAACCCCCACCGCCACCGCTGCCCAGGAGCTTGGCAAAGCGCAGGCCCGGCGTGTTTTGCAGGGCTTTTTGCGCCTGGGGCATTTGCCCAAAGGCCCACCAGCGTTGCGCTGCAGACCCCACTTGAAAACGCATCAGGGTGGTGATGGCTCTTTCTTCGGGGGTATTTTTGGTCTGCTGGGGCATGCTGCACATTTGGCCTCCCGGCCAAAAGTAATACCGGCCGGAAAGCAAGCATATTAAACGAAGCAGCCGCGGAGATTGTTGATGCCGTTTCTACTGCGGCGCTCAATAGAGGTCGTAGCGCACCAGCCAGGCATCCCGCTGCGCATTGGGCAGAAAGGTTTTCTGGCTGGCTTTGAGGCCCACATTTTTGATGCCTTCCGCATTGCCAGTGTACAGAAAGGCCGTGTAACCAGTAAATTGCTGCTTAAGGGTATCACCTATCTGGCTGTAAAGCTGGGGAATATCGGCTTCCATCTTCAGGTCGTAGGGTGGATTCATGACGATCACCCCTTTATCGGGCAGCTGCTCCCGTTTTTTAAAATCGGTAAAATCGGCTTTGGCCAGTTCGATGCGGTCTTCCAGCAGGGCAGAGCGGATGTTTTGGCGGGCTTTATAAAGGGCGGCGGTGGTTTTATCAAAGCCGTAAAGGGTAGGCGGGTTTTCGCCTTCTCTGCTCAAGAGGCCTTCGATGATGGTTTGCATCAATTCTTCGTCAAATCCCTGCCAATGGCGGAAGGCAAATTCTTTGCGCAGCAAATTGGGGGGCAACTGAGAAGCCAGAAAAGCCCCCTCAACCAGAAATGTGCCGCTGCCGCACATGGGATCTACCAGGGGCAGGTGCCCTTCCCAGCCGGTAAGCTGGAGGATGCCGGCGGCCAGCACTTCGCTGAGGGGGGCTTCGTGCCGGGCGCTGCGGTAATTGCGCTTATGGAGCGAGGCGCCGGAGCTGTCTAGGGATACGCTGCAGTGCTTCTCGCTGATGTGCACGTTAATGCGCACTTGCGGGTTTTGGAGGTCTACGTTAGGGCGTTCGCCTTTTTTATCGCGAAAACGGTCGGCTATACCGTCTTTGGCCTTTTGGGCTACGAAGAGGCTGTTGGTAAAAACCCGGGAATACACCGTGGCGTCTACCATCATGGTTGCCTGCGGAGAGAAGTACTGCTCCCAGGGGATGCGGCGCATCAGTTTGTAAAGGGCCTCGGGATTTTGCACCGGCGCTTCTTTTACCTGCACCAGCACCCGCAGGGCGCTGCGCAGGGCCAGGTTGGCCTTGTACACAAAGCCCATATCGCCGCTGGCCTTTACGCCGCGTTTTACGGGCTTTAGCTGGCGGCCGCCCAGGGCTTTTATTTCGCGTTCCAGGACGGCTTCCAGGCCCGGGAGGGTTTTTATCAGGAGGGGAAGGTGGGGGGAGTCAAGCATGGGGGCGAAAGTAGCCTAAATGGTGATGGCTAAAAAGAAGGTATCCTTTATTTGGCTTATTTTGGCTCGCCTTAAGTGGTTTTTTTTTGCCGCGCCGGCACGATGAAGGTACCCCGGCCACCTACCGTCAGTTTCTCCACGGGGCTATCGGGCCAGTCGGGGTGACATGCGCCTTTTTTGCGATAGTTCACAAAAAAATCGGCCGGGAAATCCCCGTAATGGGTATCGGCTTGCACGGCCGTTTCTACGATACGGCGGCCCGCTTCCCACAAGCAGCGGTACTGATCGCTGGTAAGTTTCCGGCAGGGCTGCTGCGGGTGAAGGCCGCAATCAAATAGCATTTCATCGGCGATCCAGTTGCCAATACCAGCAAAGTGCTTTTGGTCCAAAAGGGCCGTTTTGATGGCCACCGAACGATTCTTTAGCGCCGCTTCAAAATCCTCAAGGTCAATCTCCAGGAGATCTGTCCCGATGCCATGCGCCCGCAGGTACTCGGCCGGACTGGGGGTAAGGGCTATCACCCCAAACTTGCGCAAATCCCGAAAAGCCAGGCGTTCTCCACTGGCAAAATCCCAGGTAAGCCGAGTGTATTTGGGCAATTCATCGCCCCGAAAAAGCTCCAGCGTACCGGACATGCCAAAGTGCAAGTGCAGCCAAGGCCCCCGGCTGGTCTGCGCGAAGAGAAACTTCCCGGTCCGTTCCGTGGCCGTAAAGTGCGCGCCCACTAGGGCTTCGCGCAGTTCCGCACGGGAGTTGTGATAAATTTTGTCCAGCTCATCGTAAAACTGCACTGCGCCTATTTCTTGTTCAAGCGCAGCTGCTTCCAGGTAGCGGCGCATTACTTCTACTTCGGGGAGTTCGGGCATGATAATTTTATTTTCGGGCTGCTTAACACTCCAGAGCAGGTTTTGATTAGCCCTCGCGGGCAAATGTAAGTCGCCCGCCGGCAAAGGCTACCCCTTCTAGGGTGGCCCGGAAATTAACTACCTTGCTTAGCCATTCTGAACATACCGCGTTTTATGAAAAAATTTCTATTTCTTGTTTTTGGCTTCTTGCTCAGTGGCGCTGCCACGGCGCAGGTAGATAGTGTAAGCCTCTCCAATGCCACCATGGAAGACGTGCTGAAGGGCAATTATGCACCCGGGACTTACCCCGCTGGCGCGGCCGCCGGCCAGCCGGATGTCATCGCCTGTAATCTGGTCAACCAGGTATCGCCCGACAGCCTCTGGCATTTCCTGCAGGTGCTCACCTCTTATGGCACACGCCATACTTTTAGCGATACTACTTCGGCCAATGTGGGCATAGGCGCCGCCCGCCGCTACATCAAGTCTTATTTTGACGAGCTGGCCCAGCGCCGGCAAAACCGCTTGCTCACGGGCTATCTCACCTTTGACATCACTCGCAATACCTGCGGTACCCTGGCCAATACGCGCAATGTGATGGCCGTCCTACCCGGCAGCGATCCGCAAGCGGGCGCCGTGCTCATTCAAGCCCACATGGACAGCCGCTGTGCCGATGTATGCGACTCCCTGTGCCTGGCCCCCGGGGCGGACGACAATGGCAGCGGCACCGCCCTGGTGATGGAACTGGCCCGCACCCTGTCCCAGTATCAGTTTCCCCGCAGCCTGGTCTTTATGCTCACCACCGGCGAGGAGCAAGGCCTGCTGGGCGCTACTGCCTTCGCTGATTATGTTTCCGGGGAAAACATTCCTTTGCACGCTGTGCAAAACAACGATATCGTAGGCGGCATCATCTGTGGCAATACGGCCTCGCCGCCCGGCTGCAATCCCGGCGGCAGTATAGACAGCACCCACGTGCGAATCTATGCCAATCCCTTTTCCCGCCAGCTGCCCCACCAGGGCCTGGCCAAAACTATCGCTTTGCTCTACCGCGAAAAGATCAAACCGGCCCTTTCGGTGCCCATGCACCTAGACCTGATGAACCAGGAAGACCGCACCGGACGAGGGGGCGATCACCAGGCTTTCCGGCAGGTGACGCGCAATGTGCGCTTTACCAGCGCCCACGAACACGGCAATGGCAATCCCCTCGGCACGCCCAACTACCAAGACCACCAGCATACTTCCGCTGATGTGCTGGGGGTCAACCTCAATGCCGATCCGGCCCTGGATAGTTTTTTCGTGGATCGCAACTACCTGGCGCGAAACGCCATAATCAACGCGACCTCCGCTACCTGGTTGGCTTACGGGCCCCAGGCGCCTAGCTTTAACCAGCAAACCACCGGCCAGGGGACGCTGATCACCATCACCGGCGATAAAAGCACCCACCAGGCCTACCGCGTGGGCGTGAAGGACTTTAGCGGCGCTCCCTACGATCAGCGCTACCACTTTACCACCGATAGCTTTTTAATACCCGGACTCAGCAGCGGCCAAACCTACAAGGTGGGCATTGCGGCGGTAGATACCCAGGGCATTACCGGGCCCTTCAGCGTGGATATACAGGTGACTGCCACTAACAACAGCCCTGCCCGCCCGGAGGATAGTCTCCGCTACACGGTACCCTGCGCCCAAATAGACCTCCCGGAACGGCGCCTGGCACGCCCAGCTGCTGGTTTGCGCCTGGGCAGTTTACATCCCAATCCCACCCGGGCAGCCGTGGATATTCCCGTGCTGGTGGAAAAGCGCCACCTGGAAGGCCCCTTGCGCCTCCGGGTCACTGAGATGAACGGCAAACCCCTCTGGCAGCACCAACTGTCCGCCCGCTATGGCCGCCATACGGTGCGCTACACACCTGAGACGGGCGCGGGTTTTTACCTGGTCCAACTTCGCCACCAGGGCCGGGTAGTGGCCCTGAAGAAACTGCTGTTGCATTAGGCTTCCCGCAATCCTGCGGGACAATTCCCGAAAGCAGAAAGCCTAGGACACCCCCGGCCTATCCACCCTTAGCTCCAGCGATTCAAGGCGCGGCGGTGCTTTATCCTCCTCTCGGAGGAGGTGGTCTCGCTTCCAGCGAGGGCGGAGGAGGATTTTTCCAGTGCAAAATATGCTAACCAGACGTTAAACATGAAGCCTTGAAAGTGTCACCCTGAGTGATCTCGCTGGTAAGCGAGATTGTATCGAAGGGTGGTCCAAAGAAGGAAAAACATGATATTTCTTCCCCTTAAGGCCTGCTTCGATACAACCCGCCGCGCTTACCGCGCGTCGTGCCACTCAGCATGACAATTGCGCAAACGAGGAAATAAAGTTTTTCTTAAATTTTAACGCTTTCTGTCACCCCCGGTCTCGCTTTCAGCGAGGGCGGAGGAGGACTTGGGGCTAAAGTTTCGCCGAGATAAATGGAAAGTCTTATCGGAGGGCGGTCGCTTGCGCTCCCTTTTATTATTTCACAGAGGCACACGGAGAAGGCACAGAGCACAGCGTCTCGCTGGGAGCGAGACTGGCACAGAACCTCGCCGTGGG
>JAVLBR010000250.1:0-2668 GCA_031581125.1 Schleiferiaceae bacterium
GCTTGCTCACAGGCCGGCATACCAAAAAGCAGCCCCAGGAATACGAGGACGCCCAGGGCTGCTTTACAATAGGGGTAGGATACGTTCATATCGGTGCTATCAATTCTTCACCCGGCGCGCCAAAAACCAATATATTGGTATTCCCAACAGGGGCATACCTAGCAGAAAAAGCACCCAAAGCCATTTTGGGTTTTTGGTATCATGGTTTAAGGCATGATTAACCAGCCATAATTGATATCCAAATACCAGTAAGGCCAAAACCGTTACCGAGACCACCGTAAAGGTATTTAGATCAAATACCATAAGTTCTAGTGCTATGATCAAAATTAATTGAACGGGCAAAATGGCATACAAGTAGTCTTTCATGGTTAATTAATTACAATTATATTCTTCTGAAGACCTTTCCTGATTTACGATATAAATAACACTGCCAAGTGGGATGTCAGGTATGCCCAACATAACATCCCAAGCGCAATAAGCTGTAATTGTCAGCCAACTGCCTGGTAATCCCGCAATAAAAGCTGCCTCAGGAATTGGATTACCATCAGAAACGAAAATATTGGATAGTTGATCATCTAGGCATTGGGTGTATGCCGGTCTTGCCATTGGAAATTGATTACCACTCATATCTTTCACAAACAAATCATTAGAATGGACAAAGAAGTACATATTTCTAGTTATTGAGGCACTTGTTAATATCGTCTCTTTGGTTTCTTCGTCTGTAATAGATTGAACTACTGAATCCTCTAAGGATATAATTTTCTGATAAAATATATCTGGAGAGTTTGCGTACTCACCATACAGCTCGACAAAATCTCTCATAAAACTGAGTTCGCTAGTACTTATAGAATCATCTATATTCCAATTTAAATTTCCTGTAGCATCAGATAAATTGCTTTCAAATGAATCACGGTTTGAATTACTAACGGGTTGTGCTAAAACAGAATCCAACAGCTTTCTGGCCCCAATACCCCTGCTATCATATGGATTGCTAGGATTGAGATGACAAGAGCTTTGCTTGAACTTGGGCACCTGCGTAGGTGGATTAACTTGTTTGGTTTCACTTTGTTCCCTCTCACACCCCACCAGCACCAGGGCCAGCATTACGAGGCTTACACTTAATTTACGTAGCATGATTACATGTTTTAAAGGTTAAACATGCCGCTTCGTCTCTCGATACGGTTTTATTCGCGGGGCCACCGATACGAAACAGGTCAATAAAGCTAAGCAAAAAAGCGAGCCCACGAAATTCTAAGGGCTAATTTTTTAGACCCTAGTGGGTCGAGGCGCTGAAAAGCCGCGCCAAGAGCGGCTTTAAGCGCCTAAAAATTTTTTCCGCTCTAAAAAGTTGCTGGCATGAGCCTTACACTAATTGTTTTTCCACCAAGCCGGAGGCACAAGCGGAGCTTGCCGGGCGTAGGGAAGCTCATCTTAGAATCTTAGAGCCTGGCCGCATGCAGATTTCAGGCTAATCCGGGCACTATCCCTTTGCATACGGTAAAATCTTACTTATATTATGCAGGCGCCCGCCCAATGCGAAAAAAGGGGCGGTTTGCCAGCCGCCGGACTACCCGCCTATCCTTTAAGCAGCTGGTGGGGCGCGGGTCTTCCCCTACGGCAGATCATACCCCAGTCCGAGCTGCAAGCTAAAGCCCTGCGGTTGAAGCGCTGCGGCGCCCAGGTTTTGGAAGACCTGCAGGCGTGCTTGATAAGACCAGGCGCCAGCGGGCTGGTAGCGGAGGCCTACCACCGAGGAAAGACCAACAGACTTGCTTAGATCCATGCGGCGAGATTGGTTATCCACCAGAGCAGTAGCCCTGCCGGAAACTACCCAGTAAGCGCCCATTTTTATAAAAGGCGAAAAGGCCGCGCTGCCCTGAAAATAATAGCCCACGCGTAGGGGTACGGCAGCCCGGCCACGGCCCAAGTCCTGTCTTGTCAGGTTTTTATATAACGAAATAGCACGCCAATCGATTTACCGTCTTATTGTTACAAGAAGATTCCTATTAACAGGATGATAAATCAAGTCAAAGTTCCTCTTTCAAAATAACAATGGCTCCAATCGATATTCCCATGAGCCCTCTTGGGCTTAATTGTCCTTCCTTCTATTCTTCATATATTTTAATCCCCAAAACTCAGTATATACCACCACTATGGCCACTATTAAAGACCTTAACAATACACCTACCACGTCCACGTTCTCCAGCACTTGGGAGAACAAAACATAGCTTAAAGCAAATCCAAGAACGCCGATGATTATTAATCTTTTTACCATAAGTCTACAAGCATTGATCCCGCCGAGCCCATGAGACCTTCTGCTACCACAACTGCACCAATACCAACCCAACCTGCTGGACCACCGGCTAACATTCCGGCGCCCACTCCGCTCAAAGCTAGTTGTAAAGCGCCAGTTCCAGCAGAAAGGACATCTGAATTAGCGGCATTACACAAAATTATACAAAATACTTCCTCCCTTTTTCAAAATTTTTTCCAATAGGACCAGGAAAGTATGAGCAATCTGGTCAACCCTGAGTTAGACCTTCCATGAATTTAACCAGCCTCCTGAAATTGACTGGCTCCTTCATTTCTTCTTTGTAGGTATTGGTCTTGCCGTTATAAATCACATAAACCGAAGCATTTTGGCCCATAATTCTTTGATACATATCTA
>JAVLBR010000251.1:0-2666 GCA_031581125.1 Schleiferiaceae bacterium
ATGACTGTTTTCAAAGCAAGCATAACGCAGCTATCGGACTTTATAGACAGACATTAGCTAGGCTTCAACGTGAGAAGCGGCAGGCCGGCGGAGGAAGTACTCGTACCACAGAAGGAGGGTAACCGCCACGATCAAACTGGCCATAAGTCCCACCATGGGCCAGGCGGTGCCGTTGTGCAAGAGCCCTACCAGGGAAGAGGCCAGGGCGCCCCCCAGCATCCGGATGCTGCCCATCAGCGCGGAGGCGCGGCCCGCATTGCTGCGAAACGGTTCCAGGGCTATGGCCTGGAGATTGGGATTAATAAGTCCCAGGAAAAAGGTAAAACAAAACAGCCCCCCTAAAAAACTAACCGGCCCCGGGATGCCCACGGCCACCAGCGTTACCAGGTAGAGCATGGCTGCGCTGGCTACCAGGGCGGCGGTACGGGTGAGCACGGCCGTATCCACTCTTTTAAGCAAGGCGCGGTTTACCTGACTACCTACCACAAAAAAGAGGGCATTGCTGCCAAATAACCAGCCGAACGTACTCTGGCTAAAGCCCAGGATGTTCATCAAGACAAAGGGAGCGCCGGATATATAGGTAAAAAGGGCCGCCATACCGATGGTGCCGCCTATGGAATAAACCAGGAACTGACGGTTGCGCAATACCTTCCAGTAAGATTGGCCTACTTGGCGAGGGCGCAGAGATACTTTTGGGTCGGGACGGTGGGTCTCGCCCAGCCCAAAACCGATGAGCAGCAATAAGCCTGCACTGTAAGCTGTAAGTACCCAAAAAACCGATCGCCACCCCAGGTTTTCAATTAATAAGCCGCCCAGGGAAGGCGCGGCTATGGGCGCCACGCCCATTACCAAAATGAGGGAAGAAAAGGCCCGGGCTATATCTTCGTTTTCAAAGCTGTCGCGGATGATCGCCCGGGCCGCCACCATCCCTACGCATCCCCCCAGGGCCAAAAGAAGGCGCAGGAGAATGAAAGGGTAGATGCCCGGCGCCAGGGCACAACCTATGGCGGCCACAAAATAAAGGGCAAAACCTATCAAGAGCGGTCTTTTCCGTCCGTAACGGTCCAGGAGCGGCCCGTAAATAAATTGCCCCAGGCTAATACCCGCAAAGTAGGCCGTTAAGCTGAGGCTTACCTGGCTTATAGAGGTGTTAAGGTCTTGGGCTATATCCGGAAAGCCCGGCAAGTACATATCTATGCTTAGCGGCCCTATAGCCGCTATGGCGCCCAGGATGGCAATGAGGCGATTCTGGCGGGATAAAACGGAAATTTGGGGGCGGCGAAGGGCTTTACTCATGCCGGGCAAAAGTAGGGCAAACCGGGCACAGACGGGGGCGGCAAAACGGTAGGGATAGGCTGGCTTGATGCATGATTGCTATGGGTAATATGAGGCTAACCCGCCCACCCGCGTTCTGTTCCGCTCTTGGCTGCGAAAAGGTCATACCGGACCTATTCATTCCTAAGAGACATAACTTTCTACGCTCGGGTCCAGCCAGAGCGGACTCCCCCGTGGTCTTATAGTTTAAAGCGCGGCCCCCGGCCCCGCGCCGGTCTACGGAAACTGGAGTTTCAGCCGCAGGCGCAAATCTTCGGGGCGTGCTTTCCGAAAAGCGCGGAGGCGGCTGCGGATTTCTTGCGCCAGGAAGGGATTGTCACTCTGCAGCCGGTGAATGACCACTTTCCCCTCTTTTTGTAAGGTCACGTCCAGTTTTACCACCTGCGGTCCCATAATTTGAAGATGCTCAGCGGGGTAACCGATGGTTTTTTGGATGCTTTTGGCGGCGGCGCGTTGCGCTTCTTCCTGGGTGCTGTACTCGCTCGTGGGGCGGGCACTCATTTGGCCTGCGGCCAAAAGTATACTGAGCACGGCGAGGGGCAGAGCGGTTTGGGCTTGTTTTTTCATGACAGTTTTCATGTTTTGTTTTGGTTTGCGCGGCAAAGGTCTGGAGCGCGCTGCTCCAGTACTTTAGCTCTGTTTTGTGCTATTGTTATCAATAGGTAACAGGCGCCCCCATTTTATTACACCGCCCCGCGGGGTGCACCGTATATTTGCACCCATGCAGCAGCAGGAAGCAGAACAGAAAGTAGCGGATGGTCACTGGCTGCCGCTTATGGAAGCTTTTTATACGGTTCAGGGGGAGGGGTTTCATACCGGTAAGGCGGCCTATTTCATCCGGGTGGGGGGGTGCGATGTAGGCTGCCATTGGTGCGATGTGAAGGAGAGCTGGAACGCGGCCCTTCATCCGCCCACGGCCATTGAGGATATTGTGGAGGGCGCCCGGCCCTATAGCGATACGGTGGTGGTAACGGGGGGAGAACCCATGATGTACCCTATGAAACCGCTCACGGACGCCCTTCATGCCGCCGGTAAAAAGCGCCATGTGGAAACCTCGGGGGCTTATCCCTTGAGCGGAGACTGGGAATGGATATGCCTATCGCCTAAAAAAACGGGCCCACCCCAGCCGGCCTTTTATCCGGCGGCCCAGGAACTCAAGGTGGTCATTTACACCAAAAGTGATTTTCGCTGGGCGGAGGAACATGCCCAGAAGGTAGGCCCGGATTGCCAGCTCTTTCTCCAACCCGAATGGAGCCGCCGGGATAAAATGATGCCCCTGATAAGCCAGTACGTGATGGATAACCCGCAGTGGCAGGTGGGCTTGCAAACGC
>JAVLBR010000252.1:0-2662 GCA_031581125.1 Schleiferiaceae bacterium
ACTCCTTTATTGAAAAAAGCGCCAGCGGATACCGAGGCGAAAATGGCGATCTATCATAGGATAACCGGGAGCGGCATAGTACTGGAAGCCGCTTAAACCCTGATTGACGTGCTGATAGCGCAGGTAGATATGCGCTTCCATCACTTTGAATTGGGCAAAGATATCCAGGTAGGGATAATCGCCGAAGTTCCCCTCCCCACGCAGCGCAGTGCGGCCCAGGGCGGGCACATAACTGGGCATATCGAAGGAAGAAAAATAGCTTAACTCCGCACCGGTGATCACCTCAAGGGCATCGTCGAAAAGGGTAAAGTCAAAATAGAGGGCATGCCGCAGGACCCAGTCGGGGCGCGGCATAAAGGCTTCCCCGCTATGATGGAGCTGATAGGTGGCCTTATTGTCCAAATGCACCAGGTCCCAAAGCGTAAAGTCCTGGCGGGTGCTTATTTGGGTGTAATTGATGGGGGCCTCCGTCTGGGCGGGCAGTGCTTCCGCGTTGAAGTAGACGTAATTAAGGGCGTTAAAATGCCTCACCTCCAGCTTATGGCGCGGATCAAGCTGAAGGCCATAGTGGAGGGCTTGCTGGAAGACGGGGTCAAAATTGGCATCCCAAATGAAATTATTGCTGAAGTAGCGTTGCGCCATTAAGGTGGGATTTTGCCGGCGGGCGGTATAACCGGCCCGCAACTGTACGGGGCCAAAAAGCCGGGTAAACAGGGCCCCCTCCAGGTTAAAATTGCCCGCATAGGGACCGGTGGTGTAAAACCGGGCCTTACTCTTAAGCTCAAAGCGCTCCTTTATGCGGCCCTCCAGGCGGCCCCATAAGGAAGAGGCCGTGCCCTCCGCTTCCTGATAGGCATTGCCCCCATTATAAAGTAAAAGACCGGCGCCCAAGGTAAGACTGAGCCGGGAGGCTTGCCCCACTTCAAAGCGGGTAAAGAGGTCATTGCGGAGGGCTCGCGTACCGAAACTATCCCGGTATTCTCCTGATTGGAAGTAATAATTTTGGTAATAATCACTGCTTTGCCCGATGTAACCGAAGGATTGCTGGCGAAAGTCCAGGTGATGCCCGAGGGTCCATTGAAAGCCGCTATTCCCGCTAGAATCAGTGGCTAAGCTATCGGAAGGCGCCTTCACGGAAGGAATGGAATCCTGGGCGAGAGTGTCAGTAACCAGGGCTCCCCACGCGGCCGAATCTGTTCTTACCGAGTCCAGGGCCAAGCTATCCACGGGCCCTCTGCTGGGGCGGGACGTGGGGTTTTGGCCACTAAGGCCCCCTTTGCTGGGAGCGGGCGCTCCGGTAAGGTCCAGGCTGTGGCGTAGGTTGAGATGCTGGTTACGCATCACGCGTTGGTCATTGCGCAGGTTGACCAAGAGCAGGTTGCGGTTGCTTTCCAGGTTGTCCTCAAACACGGAGTCGTTTTGCAGACCGCCGTTTTGCTGGACCGCTACTTTTTCATCCACAAAGAAGGCCTTTAAGCGGTAGCGGCCGTTGGGAGCGGCATAATGGGTAGAGAGCAGTAGGGAGTTCAGTTTGTTTTGATTGTGCAGGTACTCTCCCTGGCTGTTGAGCCGGCGGTAGCGGAGGTAGGCGTTCCAGCGGCGATTAATATTTTGGGTATGCGCTATGGTAAAAACCTGCCCCCGCTCTATGCCCTGGGAGTAGAGCGCTTCGGTAAGGGGGGTTTTTACCTGGAAGAAGGGGACTTCATGGGGCGCGGTAAAATAGCGCTGATAGGCCCCATGATCTTGGAGGAGGTCATAATGGACGGATTGGGCCAGGGCCGGCACCAAGAGATTATTTTGAAAGCCCCCGGCATTTAAGGCGGTGGCATAGCCGTAATCATCTTGCACGGTAGCAGATAGGAGCCGGTACCAGTGCAGCACCTTAAAGGAGGTATCGATGAAATAGTAGTTGGAGTCGTTGAGGAAGGTATACTGATGAGAGAAGCTGGGGCTTCCATCATGGAGGGGGCCCGGTTTATATTGACCCAGGGCCCAGGGGCCCAGCCATAGGAGACTCAGCAAGAAGAAGAGGCGTGTAGGGGCGAAACTCATAGTCAAAAGCGCGGTATGCGGAAGGGTGCAAATTTAGGGCCAGTAATGGGGTCGCCTATGAGGGGTCAAAAAAAAACCTCGTTTGCGAGGCAAACGAGGTTTTAGAATAGAAATGTGGCGACGACATACTCTCCCGGATATTACTCCAGTACCATCTGCGCTGGTGGGCTTAACGACTCTGTTCGGAATGGTAAGAGGTGATCCCCACCGCCATAGTCACCATAAAGGTAAATACGATAAAAACATATTGAGAGAAATGAATACATGAGATCCGTCTATTTAAAAGCTAACGGGTAATTAGTACTACTCAGCTATGACATTACTGCCTTTACACTTGTAGCCTATCGACGTCCTCATCTCGAACGACCCTTAAAAGAAATCTCATCTTGAGGCGAGTTTCGCGCTTATATGCTTTCAGCGCTTATCTCTTCCAAACGTAGCTACCCTGCGATGCAGCTGGCGCCACAACAGGTACACTAGAGGTTTGTCCGACTCGGTCCTCTCGTACTAAAGTCAGCCCCTCTCAAATTTCTAACGCCCGCAATAGATAGAGACCGAACTGTCTCGCGACGTTCTGAACCCAGCTCGCGTGCCACTTTAATGGGCG
>JAVLBR010000253.1:0-2631 GCA_031581125.1 Schleiferiaceae bacterium
TTTCTTTCCGGGTTTCGGCCAGCTCCTGCTCCAGTTGCTCAATTTCCTTCTGCACCGCCGCGATATCTACCGGTTCTTCCTCTTCAAAGGTGTCCACGTAGCGCGGAATATTCAAGTTGTAGTCGTTTTCCTCGATCTCTTCGGGCGGGGCCGCGTAGCTGTACTTATCGATCCCTTGCCATTCCCGGTAGGTGTCCACGATTTTTTCGATATCTGCGGAGCGGAGGGTATTTTGCCTTTTGCCCTCCTGGTATTGGCGGCTGGCGTCAATGAAGAGCACCTCCTTGCTTTCCTTGGCTTTGTTGAAAATCAGGATAGCGGCCGGTATGCCGGTTCCGTAAAAGAGGTTGGAGGGCAGGCCAATCACCGCCTCGAGCAGATTGTCTTCCACCAATTGCTGGCGGATCTTTCCTTCGGTACTGCCCCGGAAAAGCACTCCGTGCGGTACGATGACCCCTACGCGGCCGGTGGGCAGGGTGCTTTCGATCATGTGCAGGATAAAGGCGTAATCCCCTTTGGACTTAGGCGGCACGCCCCGGCTAAAGCGTTTAAAGGGATCGATATCGGCCGTTTCATGGCCCCACTTGTCCAGGGAAAAGGGCGGATTGGCCACCGTCACGTCGAATTTCATTAAGCCCTCGCCCTCGAGCAGCTTGGGATTGTTGATGGTGTCGCCCCATTCGATGTCGGCCGAGTCCATATTGTGGAGAAAGCAATTCATTTTGCCCAGGGCCCAGGTATCGCCATTGCTTTCCTGGCCGTACAGGGCAAAATCCTGGCTGGGCCGGCCTTGCTCATCCTTCACTTCTTCGGCCACTTTGATCAGCAGCGAGGCAGAACCACAAGTGGGGTCGCAAATCCGGTCGCCGGGCTGGGCGCTAACCAGTTTGGCCAGCAAGGCCGAGACCTCTTTGGGGGTAAAAAATTCCCCGCCTTTCTTGCCCGCTCCGGAGGCAAAGCGCTCCAGCAGATACATATAAGCTTCCCCCAGGACGTCCGTGATATCTTCATAAAGGCTGGGGCGAAAATCCAGGGCCGGTTTGTGAAAGTCATCAAAGAGGCTTTTGAGCCGGCGGTTGCGTTCTTTGGTTTGCCCGAGCTTATCGGAGTTAAAGCTGATATTGCGAAATACCCCTTCCAGTTTCACCAGGTTTTCGCTTTCGATCTTGGCCAGGGCCTTGTCTACGCGCTCACCGATATCGTTGGCGTTTCGCTTTTCATAGAGGTCGTCAAAGGTGCAGTCTTTGGGCAGGTAAAATCTTTCCCGTTTCATCTTGCGAAGAATGCGTTCCTCATCATCCCCGTGGCGCTTTTGGTAGGCCTCGTAGTGGTCTTTCCACACGTCACTGAGGTATTTCAGGAACATAAAAACCAGGATGTAATTTTTGTACTCCGAGGAATCGAAGGCGCCGCGGAAGGTATCGCAGGCGGCCCATAAGGTTTTGTTGATCTCGTCTTGAGAGGGGCGTTGGGGAGTGTTGCTCATTGATCTGGATTTAGGGAATTGCTTAAGAGGGTCTGAACGAAATGCTCCCGTTTGCGCATCAGCTCGCGGGAAAGGTTCTTTTCGGTTTGCATGAGTTGGTCAAGGCTAGCTATTTTCCGCTGCTGTTCTAACGATGGCAGTACAATCTCCAATTGCTCCAATACGGATCGGTTGAGATTTAAAGTGTAGGTGCCGGTGAGGTTTTGCTTCAATTTATGCTGGGTGAGCGGGGCATTGAGAAACCAGGCCAGGTAGCCGGGTTCTACTTGGGTTCTATCACAACGAAAGATAAAAAAAGAAGAGGAGGCGGTGGCCCGGGGCAAATCCAGGTGGTACACCAGGGCTCGGTTATTCGCGCCTTTGGAAACGAAAAGCACATCGCCTTTTTGGAGATAATATTTGCGCTTCACGGCTTCAGCATTTACCCGGGTGAGCTGCGTGCCGATGGTGCTGTAGTCTTCCTGGAGGTCTTTGAGCTGAATCACCGCCAGATCACCCTGCGGTAGGTGTTTTACCTTGCCTCGGAAGCTATAGCCGGAAAAGAGGTGCGTTATGTGATTAAGCGTTTTCAAATTTGCAGAACAATTATACTGCAAATATTGCATATTAGATTTGATTACGCAAGTCCTTGCTGAATAAATTATGCAGAAACGCTAGGGTACATAAAAAAAACTCAGAAACTGAGAAGGAAAGATCAGGTTGTTAAATAAGTTTAGACAACTTTTTTTCAGGTGGCTATGTGGATTGAGCCACTCCTGAAACCGGCTAATATGTTCAGTGGGGAGTGCTCTTAAATAGAAATGAAAGGATCAGGTATTCAAGCCCAGGCCTTAGGGCAATACCCATCGCTTTGGTGTTTTTCTGACGGGCAGTTATCCCAGCCAGTGGCCACCGCCCTATGAAAAGCTCCTAAACTTCCCAAAGTATGACCATCATCCGCCTTATGATATTTGGCCATCACTGGAGCTTAAAACCTAAATTATGGAGGAATGGATTTCGCTTAGCCCGTCATTCGGGCCGCAGGGCTTCAACTTTCTGTAAAAAGGAGTATTTGGTTCAAGAGCGCAGGAATCTAATTATCCAGGGGCCCCAAAAGCCCCTCCACCCGAGGGGCTTTTTTGTTTTCAACGCTCCAAATTTACTCC
>JAVLBR010000254.1:0-2627 GCA_031581125.1 Schleiferiaceae bacterium
GGCCGACGGCCTGCAATACCTGCGCACCGGACTAGATACCGGCCTGAAAATAGACGATTTTGCCCCCCGGCTTTCCTTCTTCTGGGGCATTGGCATGAACCACTTCATGGAAATAGCCAAGCTGCGGGCCGGCCGTGTGCTCTGGGCAGAGCTGGTCAAGCAGTTTGACCCGCAAAATCCCAAATCCATGGCCCTGCGTGCCCACAGCCAAACTTCGGGCTACAGCCTTACCGAGCAAGACCCGTTTAACAACGTGGCCCGCACCACCGTGGAAGCCATGGCGGCGGCCTTTGGCGGCACCCAGAGCCTGCATACCAATTCCCTGGACGAGGCCATTGCCCTGCCTACCGACTTTTCCGCCCGCATAGCCCGCAATACCCAACTGATCCTCCAAAATGAGCTGGGCCTCACCCGCACCGTAGATCCCTGGGGCGGCAGCTACTACGTGGAATATCTTACCGATCAACTGATCCGCCGCGCCCGGGCCCACCTCAAGGAAATAGAAGAGCTGGGCGGTATGGCCAAGGCCATCGAGACCGGGGTGCCCAAGATGCGCATCGAGGAGGCGGCTGCTCAGAAACAGGCCCGGATCGATAGCGGCCGGGAATGGATCGTAGGCGTGAATAGCTTTCCCAATGAGCAGGAGGAGCCCCTGGAGCTGCGCGAGGTAGACAATACCGAGGTGCGCCGCAAGCAAGTGGCGCGGCTGGCGCAAATCCGCGCCCAGCGGGATGAGCCCCAAGTGCAAAAAGCTCTCCGTGCCCTGACAGAAGGGGCGAAAGGAGAGGGCAATACCCTGGAACTGGCCGTAGAAGCGGCCCGCCACCGGGCTACCCTGGGGGAGATCAGTACCGCCCTGGAAGAAGTTTTTGGCCGCTACACCGCCACCATCCGCTCCATTAGTGGGGTTTATTCCCAAGAAATGAAAGAAGACGAACAGTATGCCCTGGCCCGGGAAAGGGCCGATCAGTTTGAGAAGATCGAAGGCCGCCGGCCGCGTATCATGATCGCCAAAATGGGACAGGACGGCCACGACCGGGGCGCCAAGGTGGTGGCCACCTCCTTTGCCGATCTGGGTTTTGACGTGGACATTGGCCCCTTATTCCAAACGCCGCGGGAAGCGGCCAAACAAGCCGTAGAAAACGACGTGCACCTGCTGGGAGTTTCCTCCCTCGCAGGCGGCCACAAGACCCTGGTACCGGAGGTGATGGCCGAGCTTAAAAAACAGGGGCGGGAGGACATCATGGTGATCGCCGGCGGCGTGATCCCGCAGAATGATTACGAGGCGCTATTTGACCTCGGCGTGGTGGGCGTGTTTGGCCCCGGCACGGTGATAGCCAAGGCCGCGGCCCGTATCCTGGACATAATGCTGGGCGAGGTGCAAGCCGTGGACTAAGCCTATGGATGCCATTAATCCCCGCTTTCACAAGAAAACTGCCGCGGCGGTAAAGCCAGATGAACTGGTGGCCGAGCTCCGCCAGGGCTCCCGGGCCGCCCTGAGCCGCGCTTTAACCCTGGTAGAAAGCCGCCTGCCCGCCCACCGCATCCTGGCGGAAGCGGTGGTGGAAAAGGCTCTGCCCTATAGCGGCCATAGCCTCCGCATAGGCATTACCGGGGTGCCGGGGGTGGGCAAGTCTACCTTCATCGAAAGTTTTGGGGCCTACGTGACGGAGGCCCATCAAAAGCGGCTGGCGGTGCTGGCCATCGACCCCAGCAGCGCCCGCAGCCGGGGCAGTATCCTCGGCGATAAAACCCGCATGGAAAAACTGGCCCAAAACGAAAGGGCCTTTATCCGGCCTTCCCCGGCGGCAGGCTCTCTGGGGGGCACCGCCCGCAAAACCCGCGAATCGATCTTGCTCTGCGAAGCCGCGGGCTACGACCTGGTGCTGGTGGAAACCGTAGGCGTGGGGCAGAGCGAGACGGCGGTGAAGTCCATGGTCGATTTCTTTATGCTGCTGATGCTGGCCACCGCGGGCGATGAACTGCAAGGCATCAAGCGCGGCATTATGGAAATGGCGGATCTGTTGGTAATTAATAAAGCCGATGACCCGGAAGACCGGGCCGTGCGCCTGGCCATAGGGGAATACAAACGGGCCTTGCACCTCTTTCCGCCCAAGGAAAACGAGTGGATTCCGGAGGTAAAAGCGGCCTCCGGCTTACAAGGGACTGGTCTGGAAGCGGTGTGGGAAACCCTGGCGCGCTTCGAAAATCAGCAGCGAATCAAGGGCTATCTAAGCGAAAACCGCGCTCAGCAGGCCGAGCAGTGGCTGGCCCAAAGTTTTGAGCAGCTCCTGCTGGAGGAAGTGGAGGCCAAGTCCGCCTTTCAGGAGGGCTATGCCCAGTTAAAGCAGGAGGTGCGCGCGGGCAAGAAAGCCCCCGGTAGGGCAGCCCGGGAGTTGGTACGGCTTTTTGCCCAGTCGGTAGCAGCGCCTGCTTAAAGTTTAAAAGCCTGCTGTCACGCCCCTGGCGAGGCCGCCTTGGTAGGCATAATCACCTGTTACCCCATCAAAAGATTTCAATCCCGAGCGGCAAGCTTCCAAGAAGCAGAACTCCGGCGAGCCAGACGCGGCGGGAAGTCCCCCTTGGGGGGATTTAGGGGGCTAAGATGAACAAGCCACTCGCCCCGC
>JAVLBR010000255.1:0-2616 GCA_031581125.1 Schleiferiaceae bacterium
AATCAGGGGCGCTGCTGCCCGCCGCAAAATGGCCGGCATTTAGGCTGTCCATAAAGGGCGTATAAGCCGCATAGGCCTGTGGCACCGGCGCTGGCGTATAGTTCAGTCCTTCGTGTTGCGCTATAAAACCCATGTCCCAGGGATAAAAATCAAGCGTTCCCTGCTCGAGTCTTTTAAGCCAGGTGGGCGGCAGTTTGTACAGGTCGTGTAAGGCGTTTAAGTGGGTTTGATAGTGGGCTTTTGCGACGGTTGGTTTGAGAAAATACTGCAGATTGGTGAATGGCCGCTAGGTGGGAAATGGGAATTTATCGGTACCGCCCGCCTGCGTTATCCCCAGCCAAAAAACACAGACCAAGCCAATAGTAGCAAGGGCCAGGGATGATTTTTCCCGATTCACCCTCTCTAAAACCAAAGTCAGGGCCAATAGACTTATGCCCAGCAGAATAAAATATAGGTGACCGGGGTCTTCCCGGCCAAAGCTGTATTTTAAAAGCAATAGGCTAAGCGCAACAAGTAAAGCTTTAAACCCCTTTGGGATAGTTGAATGTCGCCAAAACAGCATAATGATACCCCCAAAAGCGAGAAATACGTACGCTGGGTTGGCAGGATAGAGCGCGGTGGCCCCACTGCTTCCCGCCAATAAATGATAATAAGCCTGTAAATAGGCAAGAAAACTTTGCCAGCTCCAGAGCAAATTCCAAGAAAGCGCCGCTAGTGATGGAAAAACCAAAGCGGCCAAGCTAACTTGTATCCCCCTTGACAGATTTCTTTCCCTAATGGCCCTGACAAACAAAATAAAAAGGGTTAAACCCCAAACTGCAAGCCCCAGCACAAAAGGCATAGATCGGATGTAAAAGGACAATAGCAATAACAAACTTAGCAAAACCCAATAGCACCAGAACCATAAGCTAAACGCTTTCGCCCTCAAAGTGTGCCACGAGAGGAGTGTAATCAGCAAAATCAACTCCAATTGTAACTTGGAGAATACCACAATTCCCATGGTGATGATAAAACCCATTACAAATGGTAATTCTGCACGACGGGTAATTTTTAACATGAACCAGCTAAGCCCCAATATCAGAAACCAATGAACCAAATAGGCGCTTCTAAAAAGCGCCGGCGCCGGATGTTGCAAAAATCCCAAAGGGCCATGCGGAAAATAAACACGGCCAAGCTGCTCAAAATCCTTCAAAAAAAGATGGTTAAACCCTATCCGCAATGCAAAGTCCGGATGGACCACCCCTGCATCTGGCCAGGCTCGAACCAAATCCACCCCCATAAAAGCAATTATTCCAGCCGCTGCTAGCTGGATAAAAGGAATATCTCTAAAACGCATTAGGAGCAAAGATAAGACAACTCCCTACCCCCTCTGCGCTCCGGCGCCTTCCTGCATCAGCCAGGCCTTGATAAAAGCATCCAATTCACCTTCCAGTACCTGGTCCACGTTACTGGACTCGTGGCCAGTGCGCACGTCCTTGATCATCTTGTAGGGATGCAGCACGTAGTTGCGGATCTGGCTGCCCCACTCGATTTTCTTCTTGCCCGCTTCTATTTCCGCCCGTTTTTCATTCTTGGCCTCCAGCTCTATTTCGTAAAGCTGCGATTTCAGCAGTTGAATCGCCTTCTCCTTATTTTGAAGTTGCGAGCGGCTTTCGGTATTCTCTATTACCAGGCCGCTGGGCTTGTGGTGCAGGCGTACGCCCGTTTCCACCTTATTCACATTTTGCCCCCCGGCGCCTCCGGAGCGAAAAGTATCCCACTCGATGTCGGCCGAGTTCACCTCCACCTCTATGCTCTCATCCACCAGCGGAAACACGTACACCGAGGCAAAGGAAGTATGCCGCCGGGCATTGCTGTCAAAAGGCGATATCCGCACCAGGCGGTGCACCCCGTTTTCCCCCTTGAGGTAGCCAAAGGCATAATCGCCCTCCACCTCCAAGGTCACCGTTTTCACCCCGGCCACATCGCCTTCCTGGTAATTGAGCTCCCGCACCTTAAAGCCCTGCCGTTCCGCGTAGCGCAGGTACATCCGCATCAGCATGCCCGCCCAGTCGCAACTTTCGGTGCCCCCCGCCCCGGCCGTGATCTGCAGCACCGCACTGAGCTGATCTTCCTCGCCGCTCAGCATATTGCGAAATTCCAGGGTATCCAGCTGCGCCTGGGCCTTTTCGTACATGGCCTCCAGCTCCGCCTCGCTCAGTTCCCCGGCGTCGTAAAATTCCAGGCCCAGCCGCAGCTCTTCCAGTTGATTTTGCAGCGCTTCATAGCTTTCCGTCCAGTATTTCAGGCGGCGGATTTGCTTCATCACCCGCTGCGCTTCGGTCTGATCTTCCCAAAAGCTGGGTTCCGCCGTTTTCTCTTCCAGGTTGGCTATTTCTACCTGCTTTTGCTCTATTTCCAAATAATCCTGCAGGGCCCTTAGGCGCGCTTCCAGGGCTTTTACTTGCTCATCACTTACCATAGCCCGCAAAGGTAGCGCCTCCCGGCGGTACGCTCCAAGCAGGGCTTTGCCCTTGCTTTTTTAGGGCGGCCTGGCGGCCAAATGTGATACACCCCCCTAAATAGTGTCTGTCTATAAAGTCCAATAACTTCGTTGCGTTCGTCCTCAAAATGCTC
>JAVLBR010000256.1:0-2587 GCA_031581125.1 Schleiferiaceae bacterium
GACTAAAGGGAATGAAAACGGTTGATGATTAAGAAAAAAGCACCGGGCGGGTCTATCACATTTGGCCGGCAGGCCGCCCCAAAAAAGCGGCGGCAGCGCCGCGCCTAATCATTGTGATAGGGGTCGCCGTGGAGAATGGAAAAGGCCCGGTAAAGCTGCTCGGCCAGGAAGATGCGAATGAGCTGGTGCGTGGTGGTGAGCGGCGAGAGCGACCAGGAAGCCTGGGCCCGGGCAGCCGCCTGAGGGGCAAAACCATGGGGCCCGCCTACCGCAAAAATAAGGCGGCGGGGCCCGGCATTGAGCCAGCGCTGCAGCTGCTCGGCAAAGGGCCGGGAGGCCCAGCGCTGGCCCCGCTCATCGAGTAAAATAAGGCTATCGCCGGGCTTTAAAAAGGATTGCAATTGCTCCCATTCAGCGCTTTTAAGCCCGGCAGGAGTCATTTTGGCGGCTTTTTTGGGGCTGGGCAGCACTTTTTCCTCCACGGGAACGTATTTGGCCAGGAGCTTTTGATACTTCTGGCAGAGCTTTTCCACCTCAGAATCGGCGGTGGCCCCGTGGTAGAGAAGGACGCAGGTCATGGCTGGGCTATGGGAATTATTCCGAAATTTGGCACCATGCAAAAGTACGTGGATGATCTGATCCGCCGCGCCCTGGCGGAAGATACCGGCGATGGCGACCATAGCTCGCAATGCGTGATCCCCACCCAGGCAACGGGGCAAATGCAACTGCTGATCAAAGAACCCGGTATTTTGGCGGGTATTTGGGTGGCCGAAAGAGTGGCTGCCCAGGTAGACCGGGGGCTGGACGTAGAGATATACCAGGGCGATGGGGCGGCGGTAGAGCCGGGCGATGTAGCCCTCCAATTGCGCGGGCGAGTTCATAGCCTCCTTAAGGCGGAGCGGTTGCTGCTCAATTTTGTACAGCGCCTTAGTGGTATAGCCACTACTACGCATACGCTTACCCAGGCTATAGCGCATACGCAAGCTAAGCTCCTGGACACCCGGAAAACCACCCCTACCCTGCGGCCGCTCGAAAAAAAAGCCGTGGCCCTGGGCGGTGGCGTAAACCACCGCATGGGCCTGTATGACATGATTATGCTTAAGGATAATCATATCGATTTTGCCGGTGGTATACAGCCCGCGGTGAAAAACGCCCGCCAGTACCTGGCAGATAAAGGACTGAACCTGCCGATAGAAGTGGAAACGCGCAACCTGGCAGAACTGGACCAAGTCCTGGCCTGTCCGGGCGTAAGCCGGGTGATGCTGGATAATTATTCCGTAGCCGATTGCAAGATAGGCGTAAAACGAGCGGCGGGACGGGTAGCGACCGAGGCCTCCGGTGGCATAGACCAGCACAACCTGGTAGCTTACGCCGAAACCGGGGTAGACTACATTTCCATGGGCGCGCTCACCCACAGCGTTAAGAGCTTGGATATGAGCTTAAAAGCACAACTGTAATGCGAAACACGGCGCCGCAACAAATTCAGCGCTACGGAACCCTCCTCAAACAATGGAGCCAAGACATTAAGCTTCCCCTCTTTGAAGGCCTGAGCTTGTACAATGTGAGTCGCTTTTTTTTCAAAGGGGTCATTAAAGGCAGTATCACCAGCCGGGCAGGAAGTGTGGCTTACAGCTTTTTTATGGCCCTTTTCCCCGGCATTATTTTCCTCTTCACCCTCATTCCCTTCTTTCCCGTAGCCTCGCTCGAAACGGAGATCTATCACGTTTTTGCCCGGGTACTTCCGCCCGATACCTGGGAAGCCTCCCGTACCACCATAGAAGACATTCTCCGCAACAAACGGGGCGGGCTCCTTTCCTTTGGTTTTTTCCTGGCCCTCTTATTTTCCACCAATGGCATCAACGCCCTTATCACCAACTTTAGCAATACCATCCACGACGTGGAATTGCGCCCCTGGTGGAAGCAAATGCTGGTAAGTCTGGGGCTCACCTTCGTTATCAGTTTCAATTTTATTATCGGCATCATCCTGATCATTTTCAGTGCCGATGTCCTCAACGGACTGCTGGGCTTTTTCCGCCTGGAAGAAGTCTCCACCCTGGCCGTAGAAACCACCCGTTTTTTACTGCTTTTATTGCTGGTTTACAGCGGCATTCTCATTTTGTACAATTTTGGCCCAGCCCGTACCACCCGGCGGCGCTTACTTTCACCAGGAGCCATCCTGGCCACCTTCCTTATCGTGCTCACTTCGGCGGGTTTCAGCTTTTACGTAGCCAATTTTTCGCAGTACAATAAGCTCTACGGCAGTATCGGCACCCTTATCGTTATCCTGCTGTGGATATACCTCAATGCCCTGGTCCTCATCATAGGCTTTGAGCTCAACGCCAGTATATCCCAAATCAAACAGGAACAGCAGCAATCCCCTGCTTCTTCCTCATAGTTTTCGGAGTGTCACTTAAGGCCTCCCGGCCAAATGTGCCCTGGTTAGCCTGGTTACCCTTCGCTTCTTTACTGGTGTCTGTCTATAAAGTCTCTCGCCCGTGGCGAGACGATCGTCCTCAAAATGCTCATTTACGCTAGTAAACTGCGCTTTTATCGTCCTCTCGCGCCTCGTTCTTGAACTTTCTAGACG
>JAVLBR010000022.1:0-21126 GCA_031581125.1 Schleiferiaceae bacterium
ATGCCATTACCGGCAAGTAGTACCGGAAATGCATTTCTTCCTGCTCGGCGACTTTAAGCGGGCCACCGTTAAAACCTGAAGGCCTTTTATTCTTTAGTTTCGGTAACGGCGGGATGCGTCTCGCCACGGGTGAGATTGGACTTTATAGACAGACACTATTTGGGGTCTGTCCATGCCGTCTTGCTCCCCAAAGCAAGAGCCTTAAAGTTTGCAAAACGGGGTTCAGAGCAGGTTACTGCCTTCTCGAATACGAAATGCTGAATCGCTTTCGGGGGCTATTTTTTCAATTTTTGACAATTCCCGCTTTTCCCGCTTCTCTTTTTCCATAATTCCGAAAGATGCCCGTGTTCTGCTTACAAAACCGGAAATGAGGCTGTCCAGCGCCATTGCAACTTTGAATCAGCAATAGAGTAATTCTCTTCCTTCTTTTGGGACTTGCTAAAACCTGCGTATTATCCTGTTTAATCTGCAAAGCGTTGCGTGTCTTTGGGGTGTTTTTGCTTCCCTTCCCTGTTTTCCCTTAAGCGCACGTAACGCTTTTTTTCGCTGACAAGAATCTGCTTACATAAAAACCGCCCCTTTTCTGGCTACAGAAAAGGGGCGGTTTCATTATTGGGCGGGAAGCTTAGCCCTTATCTTTTGAGCAGCTGAAGCTCTGTGTCCTTGGTTTTCAGCAGGTAAAGCCCCGCCGGAAGGTGGCTTAGGTCCAGGCTTTGCCCTTTTACTTCGCGGAGGGCTTGTCCCTGCAGGTTATAAATGACCGCATTTTCCACTTTGCGGCTCAACTTTACGGGGCCGGTGGTGGGATTGGGGTAGGCGGTGAGGGCTTCCTGTTTTTCGGTTTCGCTGAGCCCGATAGTCCCCCCAATGCGGTAAATGCCCAGCGTGCCGCTTACCTCATTGGCGGCGATGAGCAGGGGCTGGCCGTTAGGGCTTTGGTCTGCGCTTATAAAACGGAGGTCTTCCGGACCCAGGTCCCCGGCGGCACGCGCACTGGCGGGCACGCTGAAATCGCGCGGCAAGAAATAGCTTACGAAGCTCGGCTGGCTGGGATTCGTGATGTCGTAGACCATGATGCCCCCCATGCGCTCCAGACCGATAAAGGCAATCCGGTAACCATTGATCATGGCTATTTCCACGGCTTCCGGCTCGCAGCCTTTGTCATCGCTCCGCTTCTTAAAAGAGCTATTATCGTCGTTATTGGCGTTGAAGTTATTGGGGTAGGCATTGAAAATTTCTTGGGCAAACTCAGCGCCGCTGTCCCAAACCAGGTTTCCGGAGGCATCCCAAATGCTAAAGGAGCGGCCACCGTAGGCATAAAGCGCATCGAAGTCTCCATCCCCATCGGTGTCGCCCTGGGCGGTGCTTATTTTGAGGCGGCCCAGGCTATCCTCCATTTGCAAGTGCGCCCGATTGGGGAAAATGGTGGGGTCCAGCACTTCGTCTTCCACTCGGGATTCTTCGTCATAGGCCTCGTATTCGCGCGCATCCCCTTCATTGGCCGTTACGATGTAATCAGAACCGCCCGCTTCGAAGGCCTTGATCGCATCCGGCATGTAAAAGGACTGGATAGGCCAGTTGCGGAGATTGACGGAGGCAGAACGATTGCTGGCGTCCAGTTTGTTGTTTCCCGAACTCCAATCTTTGGTGCCCAGGGGCACGATGCTGCTTACGCTCGGGGCGTTAAGGTCTATTACCACCAGGGCATTGTTTTCCTGGCAGGCCACGAAAGCCTGGGTGCTGGCGGCATTTACGGCCACGTATTCGGGTTCCAGGTTTTGGGATAAGCGGGGTTGGGTGCCCTCCAGCCGGATATCGTCTATTTGCCAGAGGCTGGAGTTACCGCCACCCGGGGCCCCGGTATAATAAAAAGCTAGCGAAACGCTATCGCCGAGGTAGTTATGCAAACTGTACCTACCTGAAAAGGTATCCGAATAACTGCCGGGCGAGAGGGCAAACTGGGCGGTGATGGTGTCCCAAGAGGCAAGGGCGGGCTCGCTGTGCACGGCCACGTCGTAGTCCCGGCTGATGAGAATGTCTAGATCGCCCCCCGAAAAGTTCTTGGCGCTGTAGAAGGAAAAGTAAGCGGAGTCTACGCCCGTGAGGTTTTGACGCGGAGTAATGAGCCAGCCTTCGGTTACGGTGTCCGAGTTGTATGCATTGGCCTCGGCAAAATAATCGCCGCCGAAGTCATCGTAGTACCAGCTCACGGAGCCCATGGGCTTGGCAACGATCAAGTTCCCCAGGCCGGTAGCGGTATCGCTAAAATCGTCAAAAAAGGCAGGTACCGGACCAAAGTTGCGCACCCCGGCGGGATAGTTATTGTCAAAAGCGGTGAAATCCAGGGTGGTAACAGCCCCGGCGCTTAGCCCGGAAAGGCCCCCGCTGATGTCGATGATGGAGACCGTCCCCTGGGGATCCACGGTGTAGTCGTCGTCCGGTTCGCCTTCATTGGCGGTGATTACCTTGTTGCCATCGGGCGTAAAGGTGACCATATCCGGCAGAACTCCCACCGCTACATCGGCCAACACATTGAGCTGGGCATCGGTAAATACCACCCGGCCGTTCTGGTCTACTTCGTCGGCTTCTACGGCGATGGCCAGTATGCCATCCATGAAATCTACGGAATTGGCCTGGTCGCCAAAATTGCTCAGGTCCAGGGAATCTACCTTGGTGGGATTGGCCGGATCTGCCAGGTCAAAGACGTCTACCGTTTTGGCATCGGCATTCGTGGAAAATACGCGCTGGGAGGCGCTGTCGTAGGCGGCAATTTCGAGGGCCCCTTCGTCAAAAACGCCGCTATGGTAACGGCCTTCCAGGCTCAATTGTACCAGGTTTTGCGCCAGGGCGCCGGTGGTGGCGAGCAGCAAAAAGCTCGCGAGTAGTTTTAGTCGCATAAGAAGAGAATTTTTAATGATATACAAAGCTCCCCCGTAGCGCGCATAGCTTGGTTAAGCTGTCTTTACCTTTTTGTCAAGTTTTGGGAAGGGAGTTAGAGAATGGCCCCTTTCTAGGAGAAGCTTACCCTGCCCCCAGTCAGGTCGGGCTTGGTGGCAAATTGGTGTCTGTTCATAGAGGCGAGTGTCTGCTCTAGAATGTTCGTTAACAGCCTGCTCCGGGGCATTTCGGGGCCTGTCCCGACTTTTTCGGGGAGGCGCGAGAGGACGATAAAAGCGCAGTCTCGCTAGAAGCGAGATTGGACTTTATAGACAGACACTAATTTTCGAACTCGATGAGCACCTGATTCTTATCCACCGCCTGGCCTTTCTCGATGGGGACGGATTTGACCACCCCGTCGGCTTCTGCTTTGAGGACGTTCTCCATTTTCATGGCTTCCAGCACCACCAGGGCTTGCCCGGCTGTCACTTCCGTTCCGGGTGCCACTTTGGTTTCCAGCACCAATCCCGGCATGGGCGCTTTGAGGTCGGACGCGCCCGCTTGCGCCAGGTCCTCCAGCCCCAGTTTTTTGAGCAGCAGGTCAAAGCGGTCGGCCGCCTGCACCGGGTATTCGGCGCCGTTGATGAGCAGCCGGAAGGATTTGGTGGCGGGATCGGCGTCTACCACCTGAGCGGATAAACTGCGGTTCTTATAAATGAGGTGAAAGCCTTCCTCGGCATTGCCCAGCAGGTCGAGGGCATAAGGATGGCCATCCACTTCTCCTTTAAGCCCTTGCCGGTCGGTGGGGTTCACGGCATACTGCTTTTCTCCTACCTGGATTTCGTACTTTGCGTTTGTGGCCATAGCGGTAATTTTGCGGAGCTAAATTAGCCATTTCTATGCACGCCACTAAGGTTTTACTGCCCTTGCTTTTTATGAGCCTTTGTGGCTATGCCCAGTCGCCCCGGCCCGAGCTTTCCCTGAGCTTGCACCCGTCTCCCTCGGGGCATTCCCTGGCGCTGGAGGCCACCTACCGCCAGTTGGATTGGGAAGCCCGCGATACCCTTTCCTTTATCTTACGCGAAGGGCAGGTGCAGGGGGTAAGGCTGCTCGAGGGGCGTCTTAAGGATACCTTGCCCTTTGTCCAGCAGGATAGCCTCTTGCACATTTGGCCGGGCACGGCCGCCCACCCGCGGAGTGGGCTGGCGATCCGTTACCATTACCCCCTGAAGAAAGTGGCGCAGCGGCGCGTACAGGTCCACCGGGATTCGGTATCCTGGGCCATAAACTGGCTCAATGGCGGCTCCGAAAAGGGCCTGGGGCTGCCGGGTTTGTTTTACCCGGTGCCGGTAAAAGGGGGCGCCATGACCATGCGCTTTAACCTAAGCCTGCCCCGCGAGTGGCCGCTCAAGATTGGCGGCGCCGAACCCCAATTTCATGTAGATGAGCCCGGGCAGCGCCATCACTTCTGGGCAAGCAAGGGCCCTATTGCGCCGGCCCATTTTTTCCTGGCGGCCGGGGCCTGGACGGCCCCGGACGCGGAAGACCGGGAAGCGCTGCTGGCCCGCCAGGCCGAGCGGCAAAAGGCCCGGCAAGTGGCCTCTTTCCGGGCCCGCCACCAGGCGTTATTGGCTTTTTTGGGCCGCCGGGAACGCCGCCTGCTCACCACGGAGGTGGGCCTATCCATCCTGGAAGCTCCGGTGCCGCCGGATGAGGCCTTTTATCTGCGGCGTGCCGAGTGGCCCCTGGCTCCCGCGCAGGTAAATGAGCAACGTAAGATCGCGCTGGACTGGTTCCGGCAGGACACCACCCGGGCGGCGGAGGCGCTTTTTCGTTTTGCGGTGCAAAGAAACGGAGCCCCCTGGCGGGACAGCCTGCTGCAGGCGCGCCTGGAGCGGCAAGCGCTGGGGCGTCCTTTTTGGTGGGAGCAGTACCTGAGCGTTTACCTGGCCCGGGAAGGTTTAAGCTGGGCCGATACGGGCCGGCCGGAGCTGCCGGCGCGCCAGCAGGCGGTGCTGGCCTTAAGTAATACCGTAAGGCGCCGCCAGCAGCCTTTATCCCTACAATTGGCCTACCGCTACCAGGCCCAGGAAGAGCGCTTTTACATTTACCTCCAAAGCGATAGCGTCCCAAACCCCCTCCAGCTGCCCCTGGAAATACACCTGCAAGGACAGGATACCAGCCTTACCAAGCCTTATCTGGGCACCTGGGGTAGGGCGGATACCGTAAGCATAGCCTGGCCCGAAAGCCCGCGCAATGCTTATACCAGCGCGGCTGCCTGGGCCCCTATTACCTGGCAGGAAAAACGGCCGCTCAACTGGTACCTCTATGAGCTTACCCGGGCCCCGGACCCCGAGCGCCGCGCGCAAGCGCTTTATCACTTACTGCAAGCGGCCAGCGGAAACCTACTGCCCACGGTGATAGGGATAGCCCTGGACAGTGAGCGGCCTCGCCAGCAGCGCCTGGCACTCGAACAGGCGCACCGGATGGACAGCCGGGGGCGGGCCAAACTGAAAGCTACCTTTGAGCAACTGGCCCGCGATAGTGTGCACCGGGATATACGTTTAAAAGCCGCCGCTTGGCTACAACGGCATTACCCCTAAAAACCAAAGGCAATCGCTAAATTTGCCGCTCCGAAAAAACGGGCTCTACGCGAGCGCCTCAAATCCCATTTATGGACATACTCATCCAGGCTGCGCAATTCATTCTCAGTCTTTCGCTGCTCATCGTCTTACACGAGGCCGGTCACTTCCTGCCCGCCAAACTCTTTAAAACCAGGGTGGAGAAGTTTTACCTCTTTTTTGACCCCTGGTTTTCGCTGGTCAAAAAGAAAGTAGGCGAGACGGAGTACGGCATAGGCTGGCTCCCCCTGGGCGGCTACGTGAAAATAGCCGGCATGATAGACGAGAGCATGGACAAGGAGCAGCTGGCCAGCGAGCCCCAGCCCTGGGAATTTCGCAGCAAGCCCGCCTGGCAGCGCCTTATCATTATGGTGGGCGGCGTTACCGTTAATGTGATCCTGGCCATCTTCATCTACAGTGGCATGATGATGTACTACGGCGAAACCTACCTGCCCGTAGAGAAGATCGACAATGGCCTCATGTACAGCGAGGCCGCTCAGGACATGGGCCTCCAAAACGGCGATCTGGTCCTGGCCGTAGATGGCGAGCCCATAGAGCGCTACTCCGATATCCCCAAGGAGCTCTTGCTCAGCGAAGAAAGCATCACCATCCGCCGGGCGGGCCAGCAAAAGGAGCTTCCCGTGAGTAGCAGCGATAAAAAAGGCCTTATTCAAGCCCAGCGCGGCATGCTCAGCTTGCGCATGCCCTACGTGGTGGGCGCCTTTACCGACAGCAGCCTGGCCCAGCAGGCCGGCCTCCAGAAAGGCGACAGCATCGTAGCCCTCAATGGCACCGAGCTCCGCTATTTCGACCAGTTTACCGAACGCATACCCGAATTTGCGGGCGATAGCGTCACCCTGGGCCTTTACCGCGCGGGGCAGTACCAGGAACTGACCACCGCCGTAAGCGATTCCGGCAAGCTGGGCGTTTATGCCGGAGGGGTAAATCCCCGCAGCCTCTACCAGGTAGAAACCCGCAAATACGGCTTTTTCGCTTCCTTTCCGGCGGGTTTAGGAAAGGCCAAAACGGTTTTGCAGGACTACATCCGGCAGTTTGGCCTCATTTTTAATGCCGAAACGGAAGCCTACAAAGAAGTGGGCGGCTTCCTCACCATTGGCAGCCAGTTTGACACCAGCTGGAACTGGCAGCGTTTTTGGAATTTTACCGCCTTTTTGAGCATCATGTTGGCTTTTCTCAATATCCTACCCATTCCGGCGCTGGACGGCGGCCACGTGGTATTCGTGCTCTGGGAAATGATCAGCGGCCGGAAGCCCCCCCAGAAGGTGCTCGAATACGCCCAGATGGTAGGCTTCATCATCCTCCTGGCGCTGATAGTGCTGGCCAACGGGAACGATATCCTCAAGCTCTTCTGAGCCCTTTTACCCAGCTGCGCTTTTGAGGGGCCTGCCGGCCAAATGTGATACCGGTAGCCTGGGGCTTAGCGGGCCCCGGTGAGTACTTTCCCTCAATGGTCCAACTTACTTTTTTCTTACTGCAACAAAATTGCGTTAGAGGAAAATGTAATTTTGCCCCGCGATGAAAAGGCGCGGCAGGCGAATGTTATCGAAGGAATTATCGGCTCTTGTGGGGTTGTTTATGATGCTGGGTGGGGCACATTTGGCCGCCGGCCAAAACAGCGCCGTACTGCGGGGTAGCGTGCGCGATGCCATCCAGGGGAATCCACTGCCCGGGGTGAAGGTGACGCTGGCGCACGGCGCGCGCAAGGCCCACACGGATACCCAGGGGCGTTTTAACTTGCCGCTGGCGGCGGGGCATTACCATCTTCACTTGAGCAAACCGGGCTACGTAGCCACGGAGCTGGAACTGGAGTTTCCCCGCGATAAAAAAGTGTCCATAAGCCTGCGGCCCAGCAATATAAAGCTGGAAGAAGCGGTGGTGAAAGAACGCTGGGACCCCGCCAACGGGCGGGAAAATACCCAGGAAGTGCTACAAATAAACCTGGACGATGCCGATCAGGGCAGTGCTACGAGCCTGGCGCAGGCGCTGGAAAAACAGGCGGGGCTCCAATCGCTTAATACGGGGGTGGGCATTGCTAAGCCGGTGATCCGAGGGCTTCTAGGGAGCCGCGTGGCGGTGCTGGACCAGGGCATGCAGCAAGAAGGGCAGCAGTGGGGGCAGGATCATGGACTGGCCCTGGACCCGCTGCAAGTACGCCGCATGCAGGTGATCAAAGGGGCCTCCGCCCTGCAGTACGGCTCAGGGGCCATAGGCGGCGTGGTAAAGGTGCAGCCCGATCCGGTGCCCGACTCCGGCTGGCAGGGACAGCTACGGACTATCTATAAAAGCAATAACCAACATCGCGGGGTGGCCGGACGGCTTGCCTGGGGTGGGAAGCGGCACTTCTTTATAGCCAAGCTTTCCGGGCAGCGTTACGATGACTTCCGGGTGCCGGCCCGCTCCTTTCTCTACAATACTTACCGCCTTCCTATAACGGACAATACCCTGAAAAATACCGCCGGACGCCTGGGAAGCGCCCGCCTGCAGTATGGCTACCTGGCGCCCGGCTATCATGCCCGCTATACCTACAGTTACTACGGGCAAGCGGCGGGGCTATATCCGGGGGCTACCGGCATTCCAAGGGCCTACGACGTAGGGGTGATAGGCGATCGCCGCGATGTGGGACTGCCCCGTCAGGAGATAGGGCACCACAAAGTACTTACCCGCCAGCACATTAAGCTGGGAGATCACTGGCTGGAAATAGATGCCGGCTACCAGCACAGTCACCGGCAAGAAAGAAGCCTGCCCCATAACCACGGCTTTGAGGAGCTGGATAGCAGCCAAACCCTGGCCCTGGGCCTGCGCCTCCAAACGGCTTCGCTGAATGCGCGCTACAGCTGGCATACCAGGGGCACAGATTTTACGCTGGGCGGGCAGTGGCAGTATCAGCGCAATGTGGCCCGCGGCTTTGAATACCTCATCCCTTCCTACGGGCGCAGTGAAAGCGGGCTGTACCTCACCAGCAAAGGTGCCCTGGGAGAGGCGTGGCGCTGGAATGCCGGCCTGCGGGGGCAGCACGGCAGTTTGGCCAGCCCCCGGAGCACCACGCGGTGGTGGAATGATTTTGATTCCCTGGTGATCCGCTCTCCCCGCTTGGACCGCCCCTTTATGAGCTACTCCCTGGCCGCCGGCCTCAGCTATGAACCCAGTCCGCTCTGGCTGATGAAGCTCCACCTGGCCCGCCCTTTCCGGATGCCTGTAACGGCCGAGCTGTCGAGCAACGGGGTGCATCACGGCACCTTCCGCCACGAGATGGGGCAGGCCGGGCTCAACTCCGAGCAAGGCTGGCAAGCGGAGCTCACCTTACAGTACCTGCGGCCTAAGCTCCTGGCGCGGCTGAGCCCCTACGCGAGCCGTTATGAGAACTTTATTTTTTTGCAGCCCAGCGGCCGTTTTAGCTCTCTGCCTGATGCGGGCCAGGTATACGAGTACCGGCAAGCAGGCGTGACCCGGCTGGGCGGAGAGGCCTTTCTCGACTGGCACCCGGTGGAGCCGCTGCACGTGGCTTACAGCGGGGAGTACGTCTGGACGCGCAACCATCGGACGGGGCTGGGGCTGCCCTTTACGCCGCCCTTTTCGCAAAGGCTGGAACTGCGCTGGTCCCAGCAATGGAAGGAGCACTGGCGCTGGGCCCTTTCGGTGGCCTACCGCCACACCGCAGCCCAAGAGCGCACAGCGCGCAACGAAAAGAGTACCCCCGGCTATCAGCTCCTACAGGCCGGGGCGCGGATCACCTGGCAGCGCCCGCAAGCTACCTGGACCCTTTCCTTCCAGGGGCAAAATCTGGGCAATACCGCCTATCTAAAGCACCTCTCCCGCTACCGTATTCTCAATCTACCAGAACAGGGGCGCAACCTGATTTTTCAGCTGAGCTATCAATTTTAAGGCTTTATTGCATCATTGATGTAATAAAATGTATATTTGCCTCGTCAAACCGTAAAAAGAAAGTAGTTATGCGTAAGTACATTTGGCTATTAGCCTTGCCCTTATTGCTCGCCGCGTGCGATGAAGGTGACAACGATCAAGATCTTAATGCCCCCAGCATTGATAGCTTAGCTATCGATGGTCACGATCATGACGTGCGGCTTCAAGCGGGCACGGAGATGGAACTGCAGGTGACCGCCAAGGACGATCAGGGTCTGCAGGAAATCAAGGTGGATATCCACGATATTTTTGACGGCCATGATCACGGCAAGCGCGCCCTCAATAAATGGTCTACCGTGCGCAATATTCCGGTGAGCGGAAAGGAAGCCAATCTGCAGGAATCCTTTCAGGTACCGGGACAGGCTACGGCCGGTCGCTACCATGCCCTGGTGCAGGCCCTGGATGAAGCGGGTAATGAAGCCCCTTTTAAGGAAATAATTTTCGTGGTGGAAAATGGCATGCAGCCCACTTTTAACGTGACCAGCCCCGACTTTAGCCAGGAAGTGCACGCGCCCAAGGGAAGTACCTTTGGGATGCAAGGGGCGGTAGAGGACCAACAGGACCTGGAGGAGATTCTCATCACCATCAAGCCGGCGCACCACGAAGATCACGACCACGGGGATGACGGCGGTCATGACCACGGTGACGGCCCGCTAATTGAAAAGGACTTTGATCTGCCCGGAGATAGCGATACCAGCTTTGACCTGAGCAACTTTAGCGTAACCATTCCGACGGACGCCGAAACAGGGCACTACCACGTAGAAATGGTAGCCAAAGATGGAGAAGGCAACTATGGCCTCTTTAAAGCCGAAATCCACATCATGTAAGGTGCTGTAGTTTATTAGTAGATGCGAAGCCCGATTTGCTTGTAGAGCAGGTCGGGCTTTTTTAGGCTATATAGTGTCTGTCTATAAAGTCCAATCTCGCTTCTAGCGAGACGATCGTCCTCAAAATGCTCATCTCGCTTGTAGCGAGACTGCGCTTTTATCGTCCTCTCGCGCCTCGTTCTTGAACTTTCTAGACGAGACACCAGGCTCTATGGACAAACACTATATTTATAAAGTCCGCTCTAGCCTGTGGCGAGACGCTTGCCTCTCGCTTCAAGCGAGAGTCATCTCGCCACCGGCGAGACTGCGCTTTTCTGGGCTGCGCAAGCCTCCCCGAATTAATCGGGACACGCGTTAGCGAACTTTTTAGGCCAGGCACTCGACTGTATGAACGGACACTGTATAGCCGGCCCCGTGCTGGTAGCTATTTTTGTAAAATAATAGGCAGAAAACCGAAATTATGTCCATACCCGATCATAGTGCGCTCCTGAAAGAACACCGGCTTCGTTCCACGCAAAATAGCCGGGCGGTGCTGCGTTTGTTTACTTCTGCTCAGCGGGCTTTGTCCCACGGGGAGCTGAGCGCTTCCCTGGCGCCCGATGTGGATCGGGGGACCCTTTACCGTATTTTACACCGTTTTGAAAGTCACGGTTTGGTGCACCGGGTGCCCGATGATGAGGTCTCCGTAAAGTTTGCCCTCTGCCAGCACTGCAGCCCGCAGACGCACGAGGATCAGCACCTCCACTTTAAGTGTAAGGTATGCGGGCAAACGCATTGCCTGGCGCAGCAATCCATCCCCGAGATCAACCTGCCGGGGGGCTACCAGGCCCAGCAAACGGAGGTCTTGGTGCGGGGGGTGTGCCCTCGATGCCAGAGTTTAGATTAGGCAGGGCGCGCTAAGGCTTTTCATCCTCAGGCGGCTTGTCTTTATCCGTTTCGCCGGCTCTTCGCAATAGGTCCGGGTCCTGATTCTTGGTAGGGTTTACGCCCAGTTCGCGGAGCTGTTCGGTCTGGCGCACCAGGTTGCCCGGCCCGTCGTGGAGTTTTTTAAGGGCTCCATCATAGCTTTTCTGGGCCTGGTCCAGGCGCTGACCTACCTGGCGGAGGTCGCCCGTAAAATTGACAAACTTATCGTAGAGCTTGCTGGCGCGGTCCGCAATGGCGCGGGCATTTTGGTTTTGCGCCTCCTGTTTCCACAGGTAACTCACCGTGCGGAGGGTGGCCAGGAGGGTACCGGCACTGACCAGCACTACCTGCTTGCGGAGGGCTTTTTCGTAAAGCTCCGGGTCTTCGCGCAGGCCCAGGGTAAGGGCTGATTCATTGGCCACAAACAGGAGCACGTAATCGGGGCTGCCTTGAGCATAGAGCTGGGGGTAGTCGCGCCGGCTGAGTTCGTTTATGTGCTGCTGTAGGCTGCGCAGGTGGGCTTTGAGGTAGCGCTTTTGGCTTTCTGCATCGGGGGCTTCGCTGTACTGGAGGTAGGCGGTAAGGGACACCTTGCTATCGAGGATGAGGTGCTGCTCCCCGGGCAGGTGGATGATGTAATCGGGGCGCAGCTGCTGCCCGCCAGCGGCGGTATGCGCCGCTTCTTTTTCGTAGTGGAGGTTCTTTTCCAGGCCGGCCGCTTCCAGCAGTTTTTCCAGTTGCATCTCGCCCCACTGGCCCTGTTGTTTTTGGTCGCCGCGTAGGGCCTGGCTCAGGCTGCGGGCATCTTCGGTCACCTGCTGGTTGAGCTGGCGCAGGTTTTCGAGCTGTTCTTTGAGGGCGGCATTGCGCTGGGCGCCGGCCAGGTCGCTTTCCTCTACCTTCTTTTTGAATTCGCTCAGGCGTTCGCGGAGCGGCTTGAGCAGGTTTTCCAGATTTTTGCTTTGGCGTTGGTCCAGTTTTTCGCCCTGTTGCTCCAGCAGGCGGCTGGAGAGGTTTTGGAATTGATGGAGCAGCTGCTCTTGCTCCTTAGTTCGCTTGGCTTCATCCTCCCGGAGCTGTTTTTCCAGGTGCTGCTTCTCGGTCTGGAGGCGGCTTAGTTCCCGGTCAGTTTGGCGCAACTCCTGGCGCAGCGCTTCCAGTTCCTCCTGCGCCTGGGCGTAGGCCTGGCGCTGCTGTTCCAGCAGGGCTTGGTCACGGCGCCCCTGGCGGCGGCGCTTTTGGTCCCGCCAGTGCATTAGGCTGGCTCCCAGTATCAGGCCCAGCCAGAGGGCGCCCAGAAGGGGGAGGAGGTCTATTTCACTCATGCAGCGGTAAAATTATGATACAAGGCCAGCAGGCCGGTTACCACCATTTGCGCCGCCAGGGAGCCTACGATAAGGCCCATTAAGCGGTTGAAGATGCGCAGGCCGTTTACCCCCAGTTTCTTTTTGATGTAGGGCATACGCTGTAAGATCAAACCATAAGCCAGGCCGCAAATAAGGATAGCTAGGGTAGCGGAGAGGTAATCCTGCCAGCCTGTGGCCTCCGCACTCATGGTGATAAGGGTGGTGGCCAGGCCGGCTCCCACGCTCACCGGAATGGCCAGGGGCACAATGCTTATATCGTCCCGGTCTTGCGCGGCCTCGGCTTCTTTGGAGCTGTGATTGACGCGCTTGCCGTGGCCCTGTACCATGTTAAAGGCCATCATCAGTAGAATAATGCCCCCAAATACTTTTAGCCCGAAAGGGCTAATCCCAAAAAACTGGAAAATGTAGGTGCCTATCCCGAATATGATCAGGCTGGCCAGCAGTACGGCTTTGGCAGAGCGCTTGGCCACGGTGCGCACCTCTTCCCGGGTGGCGTCTTCTTCCAGGAGCGAAAGCATGATCACTCCCACGGCCAGCGGGTTCATGATGGTGAAAATGGAGAGCGCATCTCCCAGTAGGGTCTTTAAAAATTCGATCAAGCGGACAGTTTTTAGCGCTAAGCAAAGGTAATTTTCCCTTTGGGCTCCGGTTTATTTTGGGGTAAAAATTTCCCGCGGGGGGCTTCCCATTTGGCCGGCCGGCCAAATGTGCCTCTTCCGGCGGGCGAGACCGTAATTTAATAGGTGAGCTGGCCTTCAAAAAAAAGCCAATTCCGTTTACCTTTGGAGTATGCTACCGAATCTCATACACTGGGCCATCCCCTTTTTCGTGGCGGCTATAGGGTTGGAAGTGCTCATTACGGCCCGGCGGGGCGCCGATTTTTACGAGACCCGGGATGCCCTAAGCAGCGCGGCTATGGGCCTGGGCAATGTGCTGATCGGGCTTTTTGCCAAAGGCCTGGTACTGGCGGCCTATTGGGGTGTTTATCTTCAATACGCCTTCCCATCACCGCGTACATCATGGTGCTGATTACAAGTAGCTGGACCGCAATCACGGGGGTACTCTCATCGTTTGGGGCCGGCTCTTTGGCAGCTTTCAGGCGGAAGAAGAGCGGCCTACGTGCGGTCTTACGGAAAACCTCCGCAGCTACAACCCCTTCTGGAAAGCCACCCATGAGTGGGTGCAAATAGCCCGGGATGTGTGGCGCTGGCCCAGCCATGCCCTCCGGTACTTGCTGGGACCGCCGGGCTGGAGCCACGATGGTAGGCGGCAAACCACCCGGCAACTAGGGGAACAACCCCAAGAAGTAAAGCAGGGCGCAACCCCGCCGCAAGAGAGCGGACCGGGGCGGCTTTAGGAAGGAACGTCTTCCGGCAGGTAGCCTTTCTTAATGACTTCTGCGGAGAAACCGGGTAGGTTTCCGTAGCGGTGCACGCACACATTTACCGGCAGGGGGTGGAGGCTGTGGTGGAGCCCTTCGTAGTAATGCTTGCCGGCTTCCAGGCGCACGGTTTCATCGGGGGTATTGGCGGGGATATGGCTTTCGGGGATCACCAGGAGAATGGCCCGGTCGGGGTATTCTTTTTGCCACTGGGATATGATTTTATCTACCTGCTGCATGGTTTCCGGCAGAAAGGGCGGGTCCAGGCACCAGTGGCCGGGGTGGTGGGGCGTTTGCAGCTGGAAGAAGCTGCCGCCACTGCCGAAGGGGGCGTCGGTTTCCGGGAAAAGGCTGTAGAAGCGCGCGTTTTCCTTGCCCAGCAGGCGGGCGTTAAAGGGGGAGGCAAAGCCTTCGTTGCGCACGCCGCAGTCGTAAAAGTGATCGTACACCACTTGAGGGGGGCCTATGTGACGGGTTTCGGCGTATAGGGCTGCGTAGCGGAGCCGGGCCCGCAGGAGCAGGGTTTGGGCTTGGTTTTCCTCATGTTGGCGCAGGAGTACTTGGTAGGCTTTTTCGATGGGCGGGATGCGCTTGAGGCTGTACTGCCCCAGGCGGAAGGCTTCGGGGGTGACCTCCAGAGTGGGGAAAGCCCGATCCATGGGGAGGTTGGTGTATTGCTGTAACTCTTCGCGCACCACCTGTAAAATGGCCCGGGCGCCGTTTTCCGGCAGCGGCGCTTCTACGCAGTCGAAGCCGTACTGGATGAGTTCTTCATCAAGGCCGTTGAAGAGGGTTTCGGGTTCCGGCGATTGGCCGATCATTTGACGCATCAGCGCGTTTTCGAGGGCGGCGGCGGCCAAAGAGGGCTCTGCGGGCATTACCTGGGCGATGCTGCGTTTGAGGATCTGTTGGCTGGTTTGCCAGAAGCTGTATTCTTTCCAGAGTTCTAGGGCGGAGGTGAAGGGATGGGGCATGTGGATAATTGAAATTCAGTGAGAAATGAGCCTGCGAAGGTGGGTAAAGCTGGGGGGCTATGCAAATTTCGGGGGGAGTGATTATGGTATGGGGTGGGCGTATAGCTTCCGGTTCATGGGCTGCGGCAGGGCTGGACACTACTCTATTTCCTACCACTTTTCGGTTAAGCGGTCTTCTTTTTGAAGCGGCCATTTTTTGCAATTAATGGATCGAACATTACTAAGGTAAGGAGGCTGGCGATTGAGCGAAAGTTTTTTTAGTAAAAGGTAATAGCCCGTAAATTAGAGGAGTGGGCCGGGTCTTAAAGCATCTACAGAGCGATGGCAAGGGAGGAAGCTTAGTGCTTTACTGCTGCACCAGTTGTTAAAAGCACCGTCTTATAATTATCTTGCGTGGTGATGCGCTTAAGGGGATGACGGTTTTTATTTTTCGGCGATGTTTTGCCAGGGGGGCCACCGGGCGGGTTTACTTAAAACTGGGGGCCAGGAAGTCGTGCGCTTTTAATTGCGACACCTCCTTATTCGTAAGCGGCTTTTCGATGTAATCTACAACCATTGGATAGGTAAATGCACGTCGTCGGTCAGCTTGGTTAGGAGAAGAGGTAAGGATTATAACTTGACATTTTCGTCTTTCGGGGCTTCCAAAGTGCACGTGGAGCTTATCCAAGGTGTCCCATCCATTCCAACCGGGCATGTTGAGGTCTAGGAGTACAAGGAAGGGTTTTTCCTGAGTTTCTAATTGAAGGAAGTAATTGTGTAAGTGTTCCCCATCTTCGAAAACGAGGGGGGTGTCCAAGAGCCCTGCTTGGGTTAAGATTTTGCTGTACAAGTTGCGTACCATGGGGTCGTCATCGGTAATGATAAATTGGTGAGCAGTTTGCTCTTCCGGCAAGATGTGCGATTCATCTTTCAATCCAGCTCCAGAATCTTGCCGTAGGGATTGGGTTTCTTGGACAAGATTACGCAGCGCCTGATCTAGTTCGTCAGCGGAACCTTTTAGGTTGTGGACGTTCTCTAGGATGCTTTTACGATCTTTTTTTCGTCTTAGGTTTTGTTCAAGCTCTTCGGCAAAGCTTAGCACCTTGCTCAAGGGAGCCCGGGCGAGGTGGGATTGCTCCCAGGCAATTTTGCTTAGGCGGCTGTTGCTAATTTCCAGTTCCTGCTCATATCGCTTTCTTGCCGTTACGTCTTGCACATTCCCTGCTATTTGTTCTTGTTGCCCAGAATAAAAGCTTTCGACCGTTACGTTTACCCAGCGCAGTTGATCTTCTTGTCCCCCTTTTTTAACCAGTATTTCAAAGGACACCCTTTCTTCTTTAACGAGAATTTTTTTCACTTGTTTTGTAGCCCTTTGACGATAGGCGGGTACGATTAGTTCAAGCCAATCTTGGTCAGAGAAATCGGGAGGGATGTCTAATAGCTTTTCGAGGCTAGTACTAATGTTCCATTGGCCTGTATTGGGGTTGACATTAAAGTTGCCCATTTGTGCTTGTTCTTGGGAGCGTTGCAACCAATAATTAAGTTTCTTGTAGCCTTTCTGTCGTTCCACCTGCTTGGTTACGTCCTGGATATAACCTTTGGTATTCGCGAGGTTTTCATCGAGTTTTTTCGTTTCCAGACTTATCTGAAGCCACTTGTAGCGCTGTTTAACGGTATAGGCCAAGATGGTTTGGGTAGATTTATTTTCTTGTATAAAAGGCAGCGCCTTTTTGAGTCGCATCCACTTATGGTTAATGTAGAACTGGATCTTTTCTTGATCGGGGTGAATTTCTTCTCCTCCGGGCAGATCAAGAATGGAGTAAAGGCTGTCGGTATGGCGTATTTGGCCTGTTTCAAAATCGGCTTCTATTGGTGCTAGGGCCGCTTGGGAAAGCGCATTGTCAATAAGGTCGCCTTTTAATTGAATTTCACTGTGTGGCCTTATAATACCGATTATTGAGGTGGGGTTTTGGGTCATATCCCGGACCAGTTGCATGTTCTCTTCTACAGTAATCCATACGTTATTATGCTTTTGAATCCGGTATATCTCCGTTGCTTTTTCTTTTAGGCCTGATTGCAGTTCCTTTCGAGCATTAATCACTCTTGCTCGATCAAGCTCATGTATTCGTTTGTTGATCGCATTAATATGATTAGCATTAGACCCTAAAATTTTAGTGATATGCCTGGTAAAACTTAATGTTTGGCTGAAGAGGTCCACTTCGTATAGAGAGTCTTCGCTGAGGTCGTTAAGTATACGAAAGCGTTCATTACTGCGTTGTAACTTACTAACACTTTGGTGGACATTATAACTGGCTGCCATATTTTGGGCTAATATTTTGAGGCTGTTTTTTAAAACGGCATCTAGTTCTTGCCCAGGGAGTTGTTCTAGTCCAATGAGTAATACTACATTTTTCTCCCACATAACGCCGATTAAAGCCACGTTGGGCACATTTTGCCAGGCAAAGACTGGGGGAAGCTTTTTGAGGCTTAATTTAGCCTCATGATTGGTAAAAAGGCATTTTTCTCGTCCAAGACGGTTGATGAGATTTTCCCAACCCTCCGGAGGTATTTTACTAATTCGTTTAGGTATTTTTTGGGTGTCATTGGAGCTTGTGGGCAACCACTGAGTCTGGAAGTAGGCATAAAAGCCACCTTCGGGTTGGGCTTTGAGGTTGTAAGCAAATGCTCTTGTTGAATTAAGTTCTCGCCCCAGCCACTTTAGGCTGCGTTTGAGGGCTCGATCCCAGTCTTCTGTAGATAGTAAAATCCCATTTATGCGAGATAGCAGATCGGCCATGATATTACGGCGCTCCAGGGAGTGTTGGTAATGGACGAGTTTATGCCGTGTTTTTTCTTCAAAGGAAACATCTTGGGAGGTTCCTAAGATTCGGATGGGCTTTCCGCTAAAGTCCCGTTCTATTTTGCCGATGTCATTGACGAAGATATTTTTTTCATTTGAATGCTGGTATTGATATTTGAGGGTGTAGTCCATTTCGCCCTCTTGAGCCAGGCTTAATTGCTCAAGCATTTGTTCTTGCTCGTTGGGCATTAAGTGCTTTAAAAAGTAGGCTTCAGATGGGGGCTGCTCTTCAGGGATGCCCAGCAGTTTGTAAAGCTCTTCAGACCAATACCGTTCTCCGGTAATTAGGTCGATTTCCCAAGTTCCCATGCGGGCAATTTGCTGTGCTTTTTTAAGTTTTGCTTGGCTTTGCTGGAGGGCTGCTCGCTGATTTCTTTCTTGTGTTACGTCCATGCCAAAGGCTAGCCACCGCTGGCCTTCTTTTCCTTTTTGGGGCGTAAAGGTCCACTCGACCAGTTGTCTCTGTCCTGTGCTGGGGAAATTGTGGTGAAGCGTTATTTGGCTGTCTTCTTCTTTTCCTAAGCGGCTTATCTGTTGCGAAAGCCTTAGGGCATCCCCTTCATGACAGAGACGAGAGGCTGGCTGACCCACAAAGGCGTCTGTTTTTGAGCCGAGCGCATCAAGCAGATTTTTGTTGAGGTCGGTTAAACTTCCCTTGCGGTCCATCGCAAAGATGTAAATGGGGCTTTGGTCGAGAAGCATCTCGGCAAAAGCTTGCTCTCGCTGTAAGTCTGCTTGTAGCCGCTTTTCCGCCCGCAGGTCAAACATGGTTACTAAGAGGTACCTGAGCTCTCCTTGCTCACCTTTGATAAGATCAAAATCCGCCTTAGTGGGGATTTCTTCTTCACCGGCCGTTTGCAGACTTATTTCTAGGCTTGTTATGTTTTCTTGAAGGACCTCATGGAATTGACTTTGATATTCGGATGCGCGGTGTTCGGGCCAGAAGCAATAGGGCACCTGTTCCTGAAGGAGGGCTTCCTTTTTAAAGCCGGTGAGCTGGCAAAAAGCTTCGTTGACAATCTCAATTTTGCCTTCCGGATCAGCTACAATGATAGGGGATCTGACCTCGTCAATGATGCGATTATTCAGGGTAAAACTGTCTTGTAACTGCTGCTGGTTGCGGGCACGGAGTTGCAGTTGTCCCAGCATGGAGCCAAAAACCTGGAGGATGTCCTCGTCTTCCTTCTGGTAAGCCTTTTCGCTGGTCACCCAATCAAATCCAATAAAGCCCAGGCAGCGGTTTTCGCCGTATATGGGTACCGCCAGTAAAGAAGTGATGGATTGGGCGGCCAGGAATTCACTTAATTCCCGGTCGGGATGATCATGGACGTCCGGTATATACATCGTCTCTCCCTTTAAATGGCAATCAAGCCATTGGGGGAATAAGGACATGGGCACATCCTGGAGGTTCTCAATTTGGGGGTCAACGCCCTCACGGCACCACTCATAGGTATTGGTGGTGGTTTCTCGCTTGAAGTCATAATCAAAAATGTAAGAGCGATCGGCGTTGACATAATGCCCCACTTCGGCGAGAGTGGCTTCTATCATGGCCGGTATTTCGGATAGCTTAGCCTCGATGAAGTCATTGGCAATGCCCAGAATTAAGTCTTTGAGCTCTTGCTGTTTTTGCCGGGCGGCCTGTTGTTTTCTGAGTTCTGTTTCGTTTTTACCTACCAAAAAGTAGTTGGCGCCAGACCACCACAAAGAAATTTGATAGTGCAGATAATCCGGACTCTCCAATACCAGGGTAAACGTCCTTGGTTTCTCCTCTTCCTTTAGTTCCGCCAGGTTAAGCTCGATTTCCTTTTCGGCCAGAGTGTCTTGTAAATCCTTACCCAGCAGGTTTTCTCCACCCCCCAAAAGCCTTATACTGCATGGGTTGGCTTGGGTGATTGCTTGCTTTGCGTCGGCTATCAGGATCAGGTCGGGGCTGTGATAAAAGAGATTGGCAAAGTCCTCGTTGATTTTCACTTCATTGGTTACGTCTATGTGGGCTCCTACCATCCGGATAGGCTTACCATCTTTTAAAATGGCCTGCCCCACGCAGCGTATCCACACTTTGTGCCCCTGCCGGTGACGGTAGCCGAGGGTCTGCCGATAGGGCTTTTCGGGATTAGATAGGTGCTCTTGGATAAGGGCTTCTGCTTTAGCGTAATCTTCGGCATCTACCATGCCTTGCCAGGCATTACTTTTCGAGGGCATTTCCTGAGGGTCGTAGCCAAAGGTCTCCCAGAAAGATGGGCTAAACCACTCTTTATCAGGATTTTCTAAATCCCAATACCAGAGCCCATCATGTGAATATTCAGTAACCAAATAAAGCAGATGAGGGTCGCTTGATAGCTGGTTTTTTAGGTCTTCCTCCAGGTAGTGCATAGCTAAAAAGTGCTCTTAATATACTCGTTTACAGTAGGGTCAAAAATAACACTCCCTTCTATTTTACAAATGATTCAGGGAGAGCCCTCGAGGGAACTAAGTTATTTAAGAACACTTAAATACGCAAATAATTTTTTTTAAAAATGTAACAAACAGATTAAAAGGACTTGCGAAATAAGCGTCAAAAGCGCTTAAGCTGTAGCTAATACGCGGTTAGGCTTTTTATTTAAGATAAACTTAAATAGTTAGAAAACAGATATAAAGGGAGTAAAACCAAATTTTGAAAACTAAAATGAACAGGTGATTAGAAAATGGGGGTAGCTTTTAGCGATTAACGAATAAAAAAATTTTTATAATAAATAGCAAGACAGATAATTAAAAAAAAAGAAACATAAAAAAAGATAAAAATTAACGGAAAATAATTGACAGCCCGAAAGTCAAATAAGCCATTTCAATAAATTTACAAAGTGAAAATCAAGCAGCCATCTATTGGGGATACCCAGCTATCTAGCGCCGAACGCCTGGTGCAAGGTTTTGCTCAGCGAAAAACCGAACCTTGGGCAGGTTCATTGGAGCAGCTCAGAATGGTCAAAAAGCTACGGGCTGCTAGCCTTATGCCTTCTCTTGGAAGCGGAATAGAAGAGCCTATGGCTCAGGTTACCGTAGCGCGTCAAAGAGTAAGGGACAGCTTTTTCCAGGCCTATTATTATGGTGACCAGCTATCCTACCTGGCTTGTAATTTAAGACCAAATTGGTCCGCTGCTGAAGATCCGGCTCTTTGCGAGCTGCTTAGAAGTCTGGTCCCGAAGATGAAGGGTGGCGGGAAGGTGGTTTTTCACGACTGGCTGGGCAATCAGGGCGTTTTAAAAAAACGGAGGGGACAGGTATCCCTAAAGGTGGTCTTTAAATATACCAAGGCCTATTACTTAATGACGGCGCTCAGTTGAAAACCAAGACGCTTCAATTTATTTCTATGAACGCTATGGAATGGCTGGTCTGTCATGGTCAAGAGGTGCTGG
>JAVLBR010000257.1:0-2558 GCA_031581125.1 Schleiferiaceae bacterium
GGCGACCGCTCCTTTTACGCCTACAACACCACCGTGGTAAATGGTTTTAGCCTTTCGGGCGATACGGCTTCGGCCACGGTTCAGGGAAACGGCGCCCCGGGCATTCATCTCTATTTTGTGGACCAAAAGCCCATTCCGCAGCCCCAAGTTACTTCCGGCGGTATGCCTTCCGCGGCCAACTTTTACGTGGGGGTTTTTGCCGCCGACTCCAATCGGAGTTACGGATTTACCCTGGCTCCCAATCCCAATACTTACCAGCCCAATACTTTAGGGCTGGCGCACCGACCTCATAATGCCGCTACAAGCTGGGCGGGACTTACGGCGCTCAATAACCCCGTTATCAGTATCAATAGCCGTCCTGCTCCGGAGCAGCTCGCGCTGGTGGATCGCTGTCCCACCCCCAATTTGATCCCGGATACGGCCCGCTGTGATTCCGTACGTTTGGTAGTTACCGGCCCTTACGATCAATACCTGTGGAGCAATAACGACACCGGTAACAGCCGCTGGGTGACCCAATCGGGCAAGGTTTGGGTGCAGGCCCGCGATACCACCAATGGCTGTACGGTGGCTGACACCGCCCAGGTTAATATTATTGACCCGGCCACTATCTCTCTTTTTCCCGATGACACGCTCGTGTGCAATAGCGACTTTATAGAGCTTACCGCCAACCTACCCGGTGTATTGAGCTGGCAGTGGAGCAATGGCCAAACCGATAGCGTATCGCGCTTCTTTAATCCCGACACCTTTTGGGTCAAACTCTTTTTACCCGGCGGCTGTACCGTCGCTGATACCATTGTGGTAGACTTTTCTGAAGATAAGGAACCCATGGTAATTGAGCGCCGTACGCTTTGCCCAGGAGAAGAAATTACGGTGGATATTGATCCCCTCGAGTTTGTGCGCGTTACTTGGTCTACCGGGTCCACTGATTTCAGTGAAACTTTCACTACGCCGGGGACCTATGGAGTAGCGGCGGAGAAACCCGATGGTTGTATCGAGTATGACTCCCTTTATCTGCTGCCGCCCCCCGGTGCCGATTCTGCGCAGGTGTACGAGGATACCTCCTTCTGTGCTGCCGATGGCGGGATCCGGCTGCTTTCGCCCGACTCTTTTGATGTCCGCTGGCCCAATAACTCCGATAGCCTGTTTATCGTGAATGAAACTCAAGTAGTAAGAGCAGAAATTAGCGATAGCTGCACCAACTGGGTGGAGTTCTTTTCGGTAAATAAAGTAGATTGCGGCTGTCAGGTAAAAATGCCCAATGCTTTTACGCCCAACGGCGATGGCCTTAACGAGATATTTAAGCCCATCGGAACCTGTGAATTCACGGATTACAACTTGGTTATTTTTAATAGATGGGGTATCAAAATATTTGAAACCAACGAAATAGGCCGCGGATTTGACGGTAAGCTCAACGAGGAAGTGCTCCCTCAAGGGGCCTACATGTACCGCTTCACCTACGAGACAGAGTCCGTAGAGAACCGCCTCACGGGCTCCTTCCAGCTACTCAAGTGATGGAGTTTTTTGTATCTCGCAAAAAAAGCCCGCTATTTGGTGTCTGTCCATACTGTCTGGTGTCTGTTCTAGAAAGTCCAAGAACGAGGCGCGAGAGGACGATAAAACCGCAGTTTACTAGCGTAAATGAGGATTTTGAGGACGATCGCAACGAAGTTATTGGACTTTATAGACAGACACTATTTGGCGGGCTTTTTTGTTTGGCTCCTTTGGAGTGAGTCCTGGGAAGAAGCGGGATGGTGTAGCCAGGCCACCGCACGAAAACTAAACCAGTGGTAAATGCTGGACTTAACGGGTCAAAGCCCTTCTCTCGCAAAGGGCGCGGGCTTCACCAGGCAAAATCTTTAGCGGAAAAGCTAACGGACCCTTTTCCATAGCGTGCTCCTGCCCAGTAAAGATACGCCCAGGTAGCCTTTGATGAAGAGGGTATTGGGCTCTTTTAAATAGGCATATACGCTGTAGGTATTACCGGATTCGGGGTCGTAAATCTCCCCATCATCCCATTCCTCATCACTGGCATCCCAGCGAAGGTCTTTGATGATTTGCAAGCCCTGAAGGGGCCGATCTCGGAGTTTAGGTTCCGGATTGTTGTCGTCCCGGTTTATGTCGCCATTGTCTTCCAGACTATCGCGCAGCCACACCAATTTTCCGTAATAGGCTTCCCCTTTCTGGTAGATTTTCACTTTGCTTTTACCTTCTTCGGTCTTCCAAATGCCTACGATGCCATCGGCCTGGCCCCAGCTTAGGGTACCCAGGAAGAGGGCAAGTCCCAGGAGGGGCCATTTCATTTTTGTTCTCATAGTTCCGGTCTTTTTTTGAGAGGGGAAAGATACACAATATCCGCCCCACAGCCCCAGTTAGTGTCTGTCCATAGAGTCGATTGTCTGTTCTAGAAAGTTCGCTAAAAGCCTGCCCCGAAATTCTTCGGGGCCTGCCCCGATTATTTCGGGGAGGCTTGCGTAGCCCAAAAAAGCGGAGTCTCGCCAGTGGTGAGAGCGGACTTTATAGACAGACACTAGTTAGTGTCTGTCCATACTGTGCGGTGT
>JAVLBR010000258.1:0-2538 GCA_031581125.1 Schleiferiaceae bacterium
CCCCCGGGGAGCACTGGACTTTTGGGTACGTGTACGAGTACCCGATAAACGAGGTCAATACCCTCACTTGGCAATCACACGAGATATCACTTACTTATAGGTGGCCTCGTAAGGATAAGCATAGAATTAGATCACCTCGTTTCTTTTTGTGATCATATAAGGTACTTTTATCATGAAGCAAATAGCCTTTTTTTTAGTGCTGTTGGCCTTGGCCTGCGGCCGTATATTAGCTCAGGGATCGCCAGATAGCGCCAACCAAGCAGCAAAATTCCTTGAATGGTCGGAACTCGCGGCAGAGGATAAATACCCGCAGGGGAGCCGGAATTATTTCATAAGCCAGGGCCACGCTTATTATTACAAAGGTAACTTCCAAAAAGCGGCGGACTCTTATTATCGCGCAGATTCCCTAGACCCCATCCAAGACACCTTGATACTGCGGAACTATCAAGATGCCGCTCGGCGAAGCGGGACAAGAAGTCAAATATTGACCAGAAGTGCCGGCAAAAATCTTTTAAAATTAAAAGGAAGCATTAATCCGGTATCTGCCCTCAATTCTAAACAATCTGACTTCGGTTACCTGGCCGTGGAAGACAAAGCATTTTACATATCTTCCAAAATAGAAAAGGGCCTGGGGAGCAAATTGAGGTATTACTTTAACAAGCAGCCTTACCTTGATATTTACGAGGTTGAAGACGCCGCTGCTGTCCAGGATACCAACGAAGTTGATCTACCCGGCTCCGTGCATACCAAGATGCACGATGGCCCACTTTTTCTCAGTCCGGACCAGGAGTGGCTTTTCGTGACCCACAACTACTATTTTGCGAATCAAGAGGATCAAAAAAACCTCTACATAGACTACTACCAGAGGGAAGAAGATGAATGGAAAGACCCGGAGGTCCTCCCTTTTTGTCACGAATCTTATAGCGTCCAGCATCCCACCTTTTGGGCGGAGTCCCAAACCTTGATTTTTTCCTCCAATAAGCCGGGTGGATATGGTGGGTTTGATCTCTACAGCACTACTTACACCGATACAGGCTGGAGCCGGCCTGAAAATCTGGGGCCGGTTATCAATAGCGTTTATGACGAGGTATTCCCTTTCTTTGATCCGCAAGGGCGTTTGGGTTTTTCCACCAATCGCCTCGGTACCCTGGGCGGGCTGGACCTGGTAACCTTTCGAGCGGGGCGTCTTTATTATTACGACCAACCGCTTAATACCACTGACGATGATTTTGGTCTCTTTTACAAAACCGCGGACAGCCTTTACCTGGCCAGCAACCGCAATAACGACTATTTCAATGACGATATTTGGCTATTTACCCGCCAAGATAGTGCCCTGGAATTCCAGTTGGACACCACAAGGGAAATAACTCAGCGCCCCACCAAACGGTGGGCTGATACCTCCTACCTTACCGCTGCGGGGGGTACTATTGCCCTTCCTTCCGGAGACAGCCTCGACCAGCAACTCGTAGGGGGAGACCAGCAAATCAGCATAGATACCATCGGCAGATGGCCCGCCAAAATTAGCCTCGACCCCAGCGGTGGCTTAACGGTAGCCAGCGGATTAGTTCCGGGCACCTATCAACTCAAGTATCGTCGCTGCGGGGCGGGTATGTCTGCTACGTGCGATACCTTGCAGAAGGCCGTCGTAATAGCACCTTTTGTTAAAGGAGGAGCCGACACCCTCCTGGTACCCTCCACCGGGACTATTTCGCAGCTCACCCAAAATGATCAGATAAATGGAGCCCCCGCTGTGGTAGGGGGAAACGCTACCGTTGCAGTCCTGGGTAATTGGCCTCCCGGCATCAGGCTTAATTCCCGGGGCAAAATGGTGGTAAAGGCCGGAATCCCCCCCGGAGTCCATTACTTGCGTTATTTGCTTTGCGACACCCTACCAACTCCTACCTGCGACACGGTATCCGTAAAGCTGAAGTGCCTGGATAGTAGTTTAACCTTTGCTGATGTTCCGGACAAGCCACTACGCCCATCAGGGCCTGAGGATACCGTAAAGGATGCCCCCTCCCTTAGCTTGGTTAAAGTCTTTTTCTGGAACGATTCCCCGGGGCCGCGCAACCGCCAACCGCAAACCAGCACCTCCTACAGAGAAGCTTACGGGATCTTGCAAGACTCTATCCCCAAGGTGGTACACCTCGAGGGAGACCTTAAAGTAAGTGATCTTAAAAGGGAGGTTCGCTCGGGCTGGTTGGAATTACGCCAGGTGGTAGAGGAAGTAAAAGCCACCTTAAAAAGAGGAGAAACAGTAAAACTCACCCTGACCGGCTTTGCCAGTAAGCGAGGCCCTGCGGTCTATAACAAAGCCTTATCGGGCCGAAGAATCCGCAGCCTCGAAAACCATATTCTAGAGGAGCTTGGGGAGCTAAGCACCCCGTCTCGCGCCCGCTTAAATGTTAAGCGGGTAATACGCGGTGAAAAAGAGGGAGGCATTGAACCCTCTCTAAACGACCGATTATCTTCGGTTTATTCCGTTCAGTCGGCCCTGCAACGCTTTGTAGAAGTAAGGGTCTCTTATTAGGAATAAAA
>JAVLBR010000023.1:0-20643 GCA_031581125.1 Schleiferiaceae bacterium
GACTTTATAAACAGATACTAATTAAAAAAGGCCCTAACTGCGCAGGGCCTTTAATAAAATGTTATGTACAGCTAATTTACTGCAGCTTAGCGTTTATAGGGAGGGTAAAACTCATGCGTACGGGGCGTCCCCGCTGCTTAGCTGGCGTCACTTTGGGCATAGATTTCACCACGCGGATGGCTTCCTTGTCTATCATAGGATCCACCCCTCTAACCACTTCGATGTTAGAGAAGTCACCATCTTTTTCCACGATAAAGCTTACGTAAACCCGTCCTTGAATACCCATTTGCTTAGCCATTTCCGGGAATTCAAAGTTGCGGCCTACATACTTCATGATTTGCTGATTGAAGCATTGCTTTTTATCGCTGGCATCTTCGCAACCCGGGAAAACGGGAACAGATTCGACCACCGCGAAATTGAGTACTTCGGAAGACTGTTCCTGCTCCATCTCAATGGGCTCTACTTCCTCCATCATGTCGGTTTCAGAAGATTCGATTTCGAGCTCATCGTCGAGCTCTACGTCATCTTCTACCACCTCAATCACTTCTGGTGGTGGGGGCGGTGGCGGTGGGGGCGGCTTGGTTTGCCGTTGCGTAATGGGGACTACTTCGTCGTCCACGTCTACTTCCACTTCTCCCAGATCCTTAGCTTGCTTATCGTAAGTCTTATACTGAATCAGGAAGATGCACAAGAGCAGGGCCACGACCAATCCCGACTGTAAAAAGAGGGAGCGGTAATTTTCCAGGTCCGCTTTGGCTGACTTTTTAGGCTTCATGCATTTTGGTTTGAGGGGTTAAAGATATTGATATTTCCATCAGTTATCCAAAAGAGAAACGTGCCTTTTCGCCGTTTCGTGTGCCGGGTTGGCGCTTTTTAATCCTTTCTGCCTGCACCTGGGCCGGCTTACTCCTTTGGCCGTCAGGCCTTTTTAAAGAGGTAGTGCGCCCCGCGCAACAGAACCAGGATAAGCAGTGCACCCAGCGCATTGGCCCAGAAATCGGACCATTGAGCCGCCCTTCCAGGTACCAGGGTGCCTTGTAAGATCTCGATGAGGCCCCCGTAGGCCACACAAAGGGATAAGATCAGGGCCTGCTGGCGCAGGTTCAGGCGCCGATTGATCTGAAAGCGCTGAAAACCAAGCACCAGCAAGAAGGCGCTAAAGCAATAAATAGCCGCATGTATGTAGAAGTCGTTGAGGGTGCGCATATTGTCGGGCAGCTGATCGGAAGGGAGCAGCGTGAAATACGACAAGATCAAGCCCCAGACCAAGGCCGGCATAAAATACTGCCAGGCAGGAGGTTTGGCGCGCGCAGACACTACTCTACGGTGGCCTGGTAATCGGCAGCGCTCATGAGGGCTTCGGCTTCGGCGGGATCGCTAAGTTTGATCTTTACGATCCACCCTTTCTCGTAGGGGTCCTCATTGACGAGTTCCGGGGTTTCTTCCAGGTCTTCATTGAATTCGGTCACCTCCCCTGATACCGGCATGAAGAGGTCCGAAACGGTTTTAACGGCTTCGATGGAACCGAATACCTCCTCTTGATCCAGGGACTCGCCTTCCGTTTCTACTTCGATGAAGACAATGTCGCCCAGCTCGCTTTGGGCAAAGTCTGTAATGCCCACAGTAGCGGTATCTCCTTCGATTTTGACCCACTCGTGGTCTTTGGTGTACTTGAGTTGTTCAGGAAAATTCATTGGCAGGGATCACTTTGCGGACAAATGTACAGCAAAGGGGAAAATAGCCGGGGTTTTCCCGGCTTATTTTTGCTGCCTAGCGGCCCAGGTTAAGGCGGATACTGATACCGAACTGATTGGTGGTAAGCGGATAGGCCTGGGATGTTTGAAATTCGGTAGCATTAAGGTTGTAAAAGAGCTTAGCTTGCACCCGGCTGCTTATCTGATAATCAGCGGAGAGCTTCACGGAGGTGGTCTGCTGACCTCCCGTAGGCTGGACCACGTCTTCCAGAATTTTGCGAATAATGGTGACGTTATTCCGCAGGCTCACGTCGGCTCTCAGTTCCAAATTGGATTGCGGAGAGGTTTTACGCTTGCCTAATTTGACAAATTTGAGCTTCACATCGGGAATGATATAGCCGGCCCCGATGACCCACTCCTGGCCGTAGGTCTCGGTTACTTGATTATTGGTAAGGTTCAGCGCAATATTGCGGTCCCGCTTATATTCCAGGCGGAAGGTGGTTTTATTTTTCAGCTTGGCATCAAAACCGATGAGCGGAGAAAACTGCTCTGAAATGGTGATGACAGAGATTTGATCGGGTTGGAGCAGGTCACCGTTATTGTCCAGGGGCACCTGGAGGGGAAAATCCTGCAGTTCCTTTTGCCGCAGCAGGTTGGTCGTGATATTATTGGCGGAATAGGTGCTGCGGTAGCTGTGCTTAAGGACAATGCTCTGGGTCCACTTTTTAATAAAGTCCAGTTTGTTGAGGCCGTCGTAGTTTATCTGCCAGTTGGGCAATGGTGTCCGGCTTTCCACCCCTAAATCATAATTTTCCACGCTGTAGCCGGAGTAGGCGGCCAAAAAGGAGGTGATCAGGACGGGCTGGGAGGCTACACTGTAGTAGCGATAGCCATAATTGGAAGAATCCGGACTACCGGTAAGCTCAGCTTCATAGCCGGTCACGGCGAGATCGCCAGACTGGCCGGTTCGTTCCAGCCGATTGGCCAAACGGCGGGATACCGTAAGGCGGTTTTCCAGGAACTGATCATAGACAGGACTATTAAAGGCGGTATCCAGGCCATTAAAGGCGGTGTTGAGGCTGAAAAAGCTGGTGGAGAAAGAGCGCTGCTGAAAGGTGTTCTGGCTTTCAAAACCCCGGTCGTAGGTTCCATCCGGCTGGAGGATAGAATCATTGAAGCGGAAAAATTCGTTGAGGTTGTTAGAACTGTTTTGCTGAGCGGTAAGTATGATGCGGAAATCTTTGAAAGGCTCCGCGGTAACCCGGAAGTTCATGTTTTCGGTGAAGGTGCGGTTGTATTGATTGTTAAGGTCTTCATTGAGGACGAGCCAATCATTCCGGACGGCCAGTTCCCGGATATCGCGCTGGCTTCCCGCCGTAAAGCCAAAGCCGGGGGCGTAATTATGGGTGGGCGCGGAGAGGCCTACCAGCTGGGGGTTATGGCGAAATCCGGGTAAAATTTGCCCCTGGCTGCGGGAGTAGGTCCCCGAAGCACTTTTGAGCAGCATCCCTACGCGCGCTGTTTCCGCCAGGATTTTTTCAAAAATACTGGGCTCCTCCTCGCTGGTATCTTCCTCCGTTTGGGGCTTGCGGTTTTCGGCGCTTAAATTGGCCCCGGGCCGGTCCAGGAAGTTGTTTCGCCTGCGCTGGCCGCCACCCTTGTCCTTATCCTGGCTTAGGACTTCTTTCAGGTAGGGCACCTTATTATAAAGGGCCCGGAAATTAAAATTGCTGTTGATGCGGATTTGGCGGTTGTTTTGGATGGTATTGCCGAAGTTTACATTAAACTGGTTATTGTCCCCGCCGGGGTTGCCCGGGTTTCCACCACCTGTATTGCCTTGTCTTTGCCGGGTGGATAAGGATGGTGCGCGCCAGTCATAGTCGGCCGTATAGGTGGCACTTGCGGTTGCAAAATCCAGCAGGGGGAATTTGCTGAAAGGCACCTCCCAGGTGAGGTTCATGGTCTGGTGATAGTTGATAGGGCGGCCCAGGTTGCGGAGGTTGTCCATGACCTCGGTGCGATTGGAGTCGCTATTGGGCGGCCCGGCTAGCTCGTCTATGCGGGACTGCATGCGGGCATTGTAGTCAAAGCGCAGGCTCTTGGAGAGGTCAAAGAGCATATTGTAATCCCGGTTAAGGGTAAAGTTTTTATTGTAAGTGGGTTCCAGCTCACCGATAAGATTGCTGGGGATATCGCTGAGCAGGGCATCGGTATTCCGCATTTGCATGCTGGTATAGCTGCGATTGGCTTTGAGGATGGCGGAAAAACTCTTGGGATAGAAGTAAAAATTAAAATCACGAATAAAGGCCAGTTCCTGCGCTTGAAGCCACTGGATGTTCTTAAAGGGCTCTACCTGAAGCGGTTTGGTCCGATAGGTGTAGTTGATATTACCGCTGTGCTGCACAGAGCGGTCAAATACCGTATTGATATTGCGACGAAACACCTCGTTGAAGCTGTAGGTAAGGGAGAGGTTTTCCACGTCCCAGGGCATGGGGTTATTTTGGCCCTTACCGCTGCGGGTTTTGCGTACGTTGGTAAAGTTGAGGGACCGCCTACGGGTATAGTTTTGCGCCGCTTCCTGGAGCGAGTCTTGGTCATTGGGGTTCTCGATATTATCCAGGGCCCGGTCAAATTCGATATCGGGGTCCAGCGGATTAAAACGGGGCGTGATCCACTCCTCACTGCGGCCAAAAAACATGGGAATACGCAAACCGGATTCCTGGGAGAAGAATTTGCCCAACTCGAAACTAGACTGCAGGTTGTAAGCCCGCACCTCTTCCTGTTGAAATTCGGATACGTTTTGGTCCAGGCTACCGAAGCCCACGGTACTGGCGCGGCCACTCACCGAAACGTTGGCAAAATCCGCCAGGGTGGCCGCTACCCGGGCGTTGGCGGCCCAGCCGCCCTTTTGGTCAAACTCGGTGAGGCGAAGCTCATTGATCCACATCTCGGCACTCTTGGTGAGCCCATCATCGCCATCGCCCGCCAGGCGTTTTTTGGGATTGCGCACCCCGATAAGCACCGTCCGCACATTGCCCAGGTTGGGCTGGCCCACTACGGTAACGTTACCATTGAGGCGGGGCCGGGTAAAGGGGTCGCTGATGGGCGAACCCGTCTGATTATAAACGCGGTTTCTTTCCAGTTTCACCTCTTTCAGGATGTCGAGGGGAAAGTCAAAGCGATTGGCCTGCGGCCAAACGTCATTCGGGTCTGAACTTCCCCAGGGGGTCACATCCATGGGAATCTCGTATTCGTAATAGTTCAGGTTATAATCGGCCCCCAGGCGAATGAAAACAGTCAGATCGCCGTCCTGGAGGTTGTCGGTTTCGGCGGCACTTTCTAGGTGGGTAAAAAGCTTCATACGCTTGTACAGGCGCATATCGAAGTCTAAGTTCCGAAATACCGCCCGGGCGTCGCCATCTTCCAGGCCCAGGATGCGGAGGGAGAGCGCCTGTTCGTTTTGCTGGTTAGCGGAGGTGGTGCCAAAAAGGACCTGACGGTCGATGCCGGGGGGCACCACGTAGGGGATGGGATTGCGAGAACCGTTTTGCTCAATATTGACCGCGTTTACCTCAAAAAGGGTGTTTTCTTGATCGTCCTGGCTGAGGCGCTCCCGGGTACCATCCAGGGAAAAACGGTAACGCCGCCACTCGCTGCGCACGAATTCCATGCGCGCAAAGCGCAGGACTACCGGTTGGGAAAAGTTTTTCAGGAACAGCCTTATAAAGCGAATGGAGCGGAAGTCACCGATACTGCCCACCGTCTTATCCGGGTTAAACACCGGCACTTTAAACTGGATCCATTCTGCCTGGTATTCATTCCCGTCCGGCTGCTCCGGGCTGGTAGTGCGGGTTATGTTAGTAACGTAATTTTTACCGACCTCATCTAGGTCTTCCGGACGGAGGCTCACCTTATACTGGTAATAGCTTTCGGTTTTGCTCAGGGTTTGGTCTTGATTGAGGTCTTCGATGTCGGGGAGGTTGGTAGCAAAGGCCGTTACCCCGCCAACCGCCGTGGGGTCGCTGTTGCCCTCTGGATTGTTGTAATAGCGATACCGGTCCAGGATATCGGCCCCGGCCTGATCCAGGTTATCGCCCCGGTAATACTGGAAATTGTCGGCAAAGGGGTCTTCCAAAGCCTGCTGGTAAGCCTGTGATGCCTGGCCCAGCGTATTGGCAATGCGCTGCAGGTAATTACTATACTGCGGATCTCCCGACCAGTTTTCCTCTTGCTCATCATCTAGAAGGTCATAACCCACGTCCTGCAGATCGCGGGCATTGGGGTCATTACCAAAAGCTACCACGGGAGGCCGTACATTGGTAGCAAAGCCCCAGCGGGTAGAGTCCAGGCCCTGCTGGGTACCATCGGTAGGGATGCCGTTTTCGATGGCCTGCTGGCCATCCTTGAGAATGTCTTCTGAGATGCTGCCCAGGTTGATATAGAAATCGCCTCCATCGGGCGGGTCATCATTCCCCACGAAGGGATTGAGCATCCAGAACTGGACAAACTCGATGTTTTGCTGTTCAAAGTTGGTGCTGTTAATGCCCCGCATGATGCCGGCCCAGCGGCTCCCGGGGTTTTCCAGCTCGCCCTCACTATTGATACCCGCGCTCACGCCGGTGGGCGCCACGTCCAGGTTGTAGGGGCCTCTTTCGGAAGGATAATAAGCCAGGTCCAGGGTGGCTAGATTAAGCGGGGAAGACTGGTCCAGGTCCAAGTTGGGGAACACCTCTTCTATAAGGACCAGCCGTACATCGTTGGTGGATTGGAGGCTGGGGTTATCGGTAATATTGTCGGGCGTACGGGAGGTATTGTTGTGAAAGAGCGGATCTATGGTGTACCAGGCCAGCCGGGCACGGTTAAACCCGGTAGCGATGGAGTTGAGATCCGTCTCCGGAAAAAGATCAGGCTGGCCGCCGGGCACACTGGCCAGCCGCCAGGGCATGGGATTACGAATGTCGATGGTGGTTTGGCTGCTTTCAAAATCATCCAGGTAAGTAGTGGGCTCATCCCCTATTTCGATACCCCGGGGCGAGCCGGGCAGCATCCGGGCCACCTCGCCCTGAATGTTGATATTGGACTTAGCCTTGGTGTCTATAAAAGGAATGGCATCTACAAAGCGGGTAAGAAAAGGGGCTTCTTTATCGTAGTTCCCGTTTACCCCGATCATGGTATTGGCAATGGGCTCATCGCCCAGGTTTACCTTTTGGGTGAGGGGTTTTTCATTGAGGTGTACTACTGAGGCGCCCAGGTTGAGGTTTTCATTTACCCGGTAATCCGCGTTTAAGCCCGCAAAGGTTTTGGTTTGGAAGTTGAACAGGGCATTGTTCTCGTAATTCACTTTGATGGGGATGCCGGAATTGAGAATGCCTTCATTGAGAATTTTTACGCGGCCCAGGTTGTAGTCTACGGTATAATCCTGCCCTTCGGTAAGTTGGGTCCCCCCTGCCGTAACGCTTACTGAGCCCTGGGGAATATTGAAGGCATTAAGCTTGATCTCACTGCTGGAATTGGATTTAAACTGGCCCTTGATCAGGTATTTATTGAGGTTGGTCTGGTTTTGGGCCACAAAGCGGGTGGAGTCATAGAGCTCCGAGAAGACGTACTGCTCGCGCATTTCCTCGGTATTCAATTTATCCTGCAGATTGCTCCCAAAGGGCTCCAGCACGGGGAAAATAATCCGGCCATTCTGGGGCCTAATGGTCACGCCGGGGATAAAGTCAAAGAAACCGTCCGGGGTGGGGTCGTTATTGTTGTTGACCTTATCGAGTTCCATCACCCGCAGAAGCAGTTCATCGCGGAGATTGGTTTCGGGTAAAAAGGGCACGGGCGTACCGGTCTCGTCGTTGCGGTACATCACCTGCATCCGGAAGTCATTGGCGCTCACCTGGAAAGCGCTTAGGCTGTAGATGTTTTTCATCATCAGGTCCCACACGGGCAAGCTCACATCCAGAATGGTACTTTTCAGCATCTTCACCACCAGGTTTTGCGGCGGGCTTACCCCGTCGGTACTGAACTCCCCTACCTGAAAAGTGCGGCCATTGGCCGTGTATTGAAAAGCCACGGCCAGTACTTCGTCTTGGTTCAAGGGGCTATTAAGCGATACATAGCCCAGCTGCGGATTGTAATCGTACTCGGAGGGGCGCAGTTTCCGGGCATTAGCCAGGTCTATATAGTCGGTCGCTTCTTCCAATCCGGCCGCATTTAAAGCCGAGTTGGCCTGCCCAACCTGCCGTACGCCGGGGTAATTATTTTGCAGGGTACGGGGCGCCAGATCGTTTACCAGGTTATCGGGCAAGTTCCCGTTGGTAGCCGTATTATCAAAGATATTGGGCCCCGGTAAGCTGTCCTGCCGGTAAGCGCGCCCGCGATTTTCCCCCAGGTCCATAAAAGCAATTAAGTTGCGCGTATCCTGGGTATTTTGGTTGGTATTGGTTACCCACACCTCTATTTTAGTGATCTGCACGGGGGAGGTCACCAGGGGGGCATTTGCCAGGAAGTCTTCGTAATTATCCCGGAAATAATGGGACAGGAAGAAGTGCTTATTGGCCTCATATTCATCGCCCCAAATCTCAAACTCGGTGGTGGTGGCGCCGCCCTGAATGTTCACCGATTGGGTTTGGCTCTGCTGTTCGGATACCACACTGGTAAGGGTCAGCTTGCCAAACTGAAATTGACCTTTTACCCCAAATAGACTCTGTGCCCCCGTAATTAGCGAGGAATTAACGGGCAGGTTCACATTGCCCAGCTCCAGCTTTTTTATGATTTCATCCTCTTTCCCGGTGTATTCCAGTTTTACCTGGTTTTCGAAGTTAAAAGTAGCCTCAGTATCGTAGTTGAAGTTGATCTTCATCTTATCGCCCACATTGCCGGTCACATTCATTTGAATACGCTGGTCAAAATCAAAGGTGAAGGTGCTCCGGTTGCGCTCGGGGATGATGGGATTATCGATTTTTTGGAGGCGCCCGCCAAAACGCAGCTCCGCATAGCCCTGCGGCCGGATATCAATGGTACTACTGCCAAAGATGCGGCGGAAAAACTCCTTGTCCACGGTTATTTGGGGGATGAGGCCATCGCTATCCTGATCTTTATCGCCCTGGTCGCCGGTATTTTGCTGGGATTTAGATTTCCAGTAATCGTTGGCCTGTTTGCGCGCCACGTAGTCCTGGTATTCCTCGGGCGTCATGATCATGGGCGGCTTGGGTTCCAGGCTGCCGATTTGGGTCACCACTTCGTAGAGACCCGTTTCGGGATTAAAACGGACCACTTCGCTCACATTACCGGGACCACTTCCATAGACGCCCCCCGTTTGCCCCTGCTGGAAAGGATATGGTAGGGTGGTATCTGGGTCATTGGTATCGGATTTCGCCTGCTGGGGGAAGCTCATTTGGCCGTAGGCCAAATGTGCCCGCGCCGGGCGAGCCGCCTGGAGGACCATAAGGAGCGGAACCCCTAGTAGAAATAAACTCCCTGAGAGCCTACCGAACATTATAACTTCTTGAGAGCGTTTTTAATAAGGCCTTCTACGCTGCTGCCCGGCTGCTCTTTTTCCACCAGGCGCAGCACGCGTTGTGCCTGCCGGCTGTGGTAGCCGAGGGTTTCCAGGGCCGAAAGAGCTTCGGCCTGCTGGCTGGCTCCACCGCTGGGCGCGGTGGCCTCTGCCAGCCCGATTTTATCCTTTAGGTCTATGATGATGCGCTGAGCCGTTTTGGCGCCCACGCCTTTTACCGCCTGAAGGGCTGCGGCATTTTCGGCTCCGATGGCCCCCTGCACTTCGGCGGCAGAGAGACTGCTGAGGATAAGACGGGCGGTGTTTCCCCCTACGCCGGAAACGGAAAGCAGTTGGGCAAAGATTTGCCGCTCGCTTTTATCGCCAAAACCGAACAATTGCTGATTGTCTTCCTTAAATATGGGATAGAGATACAGCATAACCTCTTTTTGCGCCTGGAGGGCGGTGTAGGTAGGTAGGGTAATCTCCACGCTATATCCTACGCCACCGGTTTCCACCACCGCATAGGTGGGGTTCAGTTCGTAAAGGGTTCCGCGGATGTGATGGTACATAGGCTACTAGGGCAATAAACTTAGGCGCTTCCTGCAGGGTGGAAAAACGGCAAAAGTAAAGTTTTCATATACGCTACATGAAAAAAGCCGTTACCTCAAGGGTAACGGCTTTAGCATACCATCTACCTAGTGTCTGTCTATAAAGTCTCTCGCCCGTGGCGAGACGTTCGTCCTCAAAATCCTCATTTACTTCAGTAAACTCCGGTTTTGTCGTCCTCTCGCGCCTCGTTCTTGAACTTTCTAGACGAGACACACGACTATATGGACGGACACTATCTAAGGCTGACAAGTGTGCGCTTAGCGCAGTATCATCTTTTTGGTTTCCAGCACTTTTCCGTCTATCTCTAAACTATAAAGGTAAACGCCCTGCGCCCAGCCGCGGGTACTGAGCTGCACCTGACCTTTCTGGCGGGTGAGTCGCTGGCGCAAGAGGGTTTGGCCCACAAGGTTGCGCACTTCGAGAAAGGCTTGCTGGGCTGCGCCCAGTTGATAGCGAAATTGTGCCCGGGGCCCGCTTACGGGATTCGGGAAGACCTCGAGCTGCGGTTTTGCCGCCTGAAATTGGGCGTAGCCCAGGTCTCGTAGCACTTCATACTGGATATCGTAGGCCACGCTATCGGTAGGGTCATCACTGGAAAAGAAGACATAGGTGATAGCACCGCTGCGGTTGCGACCATCCTTATCAGGGTAAACATGCAGGATGGCCGTATCCCGTTTTCCCGGCGCTATAGAGCGGGTGAAAGATGGGGGGGAAACGGAAATATCCGGTGTGAAGCAAAGGCCCCAGCAGATGGCATTGCTATCGGTAAGGGCATTATAATTGGCATCGATGCGTTTTAGACGCACATCTACGGTATCGGAACTTATATTTTCCACCACCGCTATACCAGAAATATCGCCATCATTAAAGGCATTGCCCTGCACCAGGCTATCTAAATAGACTACCTGCAGGCTCTGGGCGCTGAGCCCCAGTCCTCCCAAGATAGCTACCAAACTGAATACGAGTTTTTTCATAAGATCACTCTTCAAAGTTCAAAAATAAGGAAAAATACCTAAGAAAGGGGCTGGCTTCCGAAGAAAGCGCTGATAGGACAGCGGCATTAGGCCTGGAAGGTGCAATGCGCTCAGGCTTGGCCCATTAAAAAAATCCCGATAGCCAATAAGGCTACCGGGGTTTGAATTAACTCAGAATCAAGATTTTTAGCGAGACCCTATTTTACTGAACAATCAGTTTTTGAAGGTGCTGAGCGCCATCGGCTTGCACTTTAAGGCTGTACACGCCGGCCGGCAGATCGCTTAGGTCCAATTTATGACGGAAGCTTCCTTGCTTCTGATCGCGGAAATTCCGCTGGAGAACCGTTTTCCCGGCTACATCGGTAAGCTCCAGGCTAACATCTGCATCGCCAGTCAGGGGAAATTCAATTTGTGTTTGTTCTTGGGCGGGATTGGGATAAACAGAAACGCTAAGGGCTTCCTCATATTCCTGCTCCCCTACGTAGGTATTGTTTTTAAACTGGATATCATCGAGGAAGAGGTTGTTGCCGAAGTCAGATACACCTTCAAACTTCACCATGAGCTCGGGAGTGCCATCATACTGGGGAATGCGGATGGTGTCCCACTGCCAGTCAGCCGCTGTAGCAAAAAAGTTACCGTTATCAATGCTACCAGTAGCTAAGTCAGGCCCTGATTTACTCCAGATAGTATTCCAGGTTTGACCACAGTCCTCGGAAACCAACACATTCAACTCATCATCTGAGTTGGCATCGTATGGACGGTAAGCATGCGCAAATACAATCTCGTTGTAACTGGTTCCAGAAAGGTCCAGTTTTTCAAATACCAGCGATCCTTTTTCTCCAGCCGGGATATTGTAAAAATAGAAAAAGAGACTTTGCGCGGAGTTACCGAAACCGCCCAGGGGGGTATTAAGGCCATTGACGGCGCTGTTGCTAATGGGCGTTACAAAAGAGGATGTCCGATTATCGATAATGGAATTGCTCAACTGGACATCTCTGAAAGAATATGCCTCCATGTCTTCGTAGAAATAGGTCCCGAAAGTACCGTTGGGCATAGTTACAATATCCGCCTGACCGTCAAGGTCATTCCCAGAGGAGAGATCAAAGAGGCTATTGTTATTAGCGGTGGTTACCTCGTAGCTTAGGTTGTTAATTCCATTGCTAAGAGTTATAGCAGGAAAACTTACTGTAGTTGAGCCACCAGCGTTTACAGTGGAACTAACGTTTTGGGTTACGGGTGTCCCACCATTTAAGGTATAGCTCACATCAAAGTTTGATGCAGCGGAACCACCAACGTTATCTACTTTCACCTCAGGGGTGATTTGATTATCACAATAGGTGGTCGGCAGAGATGTGGCAGCCTTAACGCTCAAATCTGTAATTGAGGCGCCGGGAGGCACCGTATAGGTTATGGGCCCTTTTGCACCAGTGATAACCGGTCCTTTGCCTTCGTCGATAAACCCTGCAATGTCAAGGTTACCAAGAGAAATAGGCACTCCATTCACATCTTGGGGAATATTATAGGTATATGTTTTCGTAAAAAGAGTTCCCATAGTAGTGGTACTTATGGTGTCACCCCAAGTAGGCGTTATCATATCACGCAACATATGCATGTGTACATAACGTCCATCCGGTAGTACCATGGCTGGATAGAACTGAGAAGCGCCTGTTTGCGGACCCAAAATACTATCCTGCAATAAAGCTATATTCATTCTAACAGAGGAAGGAGCGGTGTTGGCAGTAAAATAGGCCTCTACGTCCACTGTTAGCGTGCGGGTGGCTAGATCGATGTCACCTTCGAGTGCAATGTTAACATAGGACGATTCGCCCAATACGGTACTCGCAGCTGTAGCCCAGTCAGCCCGGCTCATGGCCCATCCACCCGAATTTTGACTGAAGTTGGGAAATACACGACGGTTGATAGTGCCTGCAGGATAGCCGGATACATTCGCTTCGTTGTCTATAGCTTGACCATCTGGGGTTCTGTAGTCGGGCTCACCTGGGCCAGGTGTAGCAAAGCTACCGGCATGCACATTTATGAGCACCACGTCACCTGGATTGTTTGTAGCCAGTTGATTGGCGCGTTTATGTCCATCAGGGCAATAAACGCAATTAAGACCAGTAAATTCCTCTAAGACAACATTCTTGTTTTCCGGACTGGTGCTTACCGGAAGCTGAGCCAGCGCCGGCGTCATCAGACCTATACTAAATAAACTGAGTAACACTTTTTTCATAACAGGTATGAGTTTTGGGTTAGAAAAACATTAAGTTTGGCTAAAGTAAAAGGTTTTGGGTAAAATACCAGCCAAAAGGGCAAAAAAAGCATCTCCCGCCTTGCACGCCCAGTAGTTTAGGGCTAGCGGTGTTGTCTTTTAGGGCTTTTTCCTTTCTTTTGTGCCGTGCATATCCATCTTGATTCCCTCTAAAACCCTGCTATTATGTCCCGTAATTTTCTACTCCCCCTTCTGCTTGGTTTTTCGTTAACGCTCGCCACCGCAGGCCTGGCCCAGGAAAAAGTACCCACCGTCCCCCTTAAAAAACTCAACGGCGAGACCTTGTCTTCCGATTCCATCCAAAACGCGGGCAAGCCCATCGTGCTCAGCTTTTGGGCTACCTGGTGCAAACCTTGCATTCGCGAGCTCAACGCCATCAATGACTGGTACGATCAGTGGCAAGAAGAAACCGGCGTGAAATTGGTAGCCATTTCTATCGATGATTCCCGCAATTCCTCGCGTGTACGCCCATTCATCGCCTCGCAAGGCTGGGATTACCAGGTGTATCTGGATGAAAACCAAGCCCTCAAACGCGGGCTTAATGTCAACAATATCCCCCACACCTTCCTGCTCAATGGCCAGGGGGAAGTGGTATGGCAGCACACCGGCTACATGCCCGGCGATGAAGCCCACCTCTATGAAGCCATCCAAAAAGTAGCCGCCGGTAAACCACTGGACTAAAGGTTTTCTTTCCATGTTGCGTAGCTTTTTCCTCTGTACCCTCCTTTGCCTCCCCCTTGCACGGATGATGGCCCAAAGCGGCTCCCCAAAACTGGGACAGCTCTCCGGTAATTTTCAGCTCAACAGCCAAATCTACCTGCGCGACTCCCTCATTGACCCCCTGGGAGAAGCTTACCCCGATGAGCGCCTGCGGGCCGCTGGTTTCCTCAACCTTACATACACCCGGGGCAACTTCCGCGCGGGCATCCGCTACGAGAATTATCAAAACAATATCATCGGTTTACCGGAAGGGTTTCAGGGCCAGGGCATCCCCTACCGCTACGCGCGCTACACCAAAGACGGCCTGGACGTCACCGCCGGCAATTTTTACGAGCAGTTTGGTAGCGGGCTGGTTTTCCGGGCTTACGAGGAACGCGGATTGGGCTTGGACAATGCCCTGGACGGCGTGCGCCTGATTTACGACGGGGCCCCCGGTATCACATTTAAAGGGCTTATCGGCAAGCAGCGGCTCTATTTTGGCATGGGAGACGGCATCGTCCGCGGGGCCGATATGGAACTAAACCTCAACGAACTGACCAAAAACTACGGGGGCACCAATGTGATCATCGGCGGGAGCTTTGTGAGCCGTTTCCAAAACGCCCAAAGCCCCATCTACAACCTGCCCGAGAACGTGGCCAACGGTGGCTTGCGCTTCAACCTGATCACCCCTCATCTCAACTGGTTTGTCGAGGGCGCTTATAAATCACAAGACCCCAATAGCAGCAATAGCTATATATTCAAACCGGGCAAAGCGCTCTACAGCAACCTTAGCTATACGCGGGGTAGCCTGGGCGTCATTTTGGGCTACAAATACTACGACAACTTCCTCTATCGCTCCCAGCGGGAAGGGCAGTTTACCGAGCTCTTGATCAACTACCTACCGCCCCTGGCCGAGCTGCACACCTACACCCTGCCGGCCCTCTACAGCTATAATGTGCAGGCCAACGGGGAAACCGGTTTTCAAGCCGAAGTGTCTTACCGCTTTGAAAAAGGCAGCGTCCTGGGCGGTAAATACGGTACTCTGGTAAATCTCAACTTCAGCCACAGTAAGGCCCTGGACAAAGACTTCACCTATCGCTATACCGACAGCCTGGGCACCGACAGCACCATCTCTGGTACCGATGGCTATACCACGGGCTGGCCCGGCTTTGGCGACATCACCTACGCCCGCGATTTCAATGTAGAAGTAAAAACCAAACTAAGTGCCAAGGTAAAAGGGAGCTTCAGCTACTACAATTTTGCCTACAACCGTTCCGCCCTGCTGGATGGGGTGGTAGACGATCGCATCACCCCTTCTACCGATATCAAGATCGTGCATGTAAATGCGTTCGTGGCCGATGTGCTTTGGCGCATGAGCATGCAAAACTCCATCCGCTTTGAGGGGCAGCTGATGCTTACCGAGCAAGACCGCGGTTCCTGGGCCATGCTCCTGGCCGAATATTCTATGGCGCCGCACTGGTTCGTAGCCCTGCAGAACTCTTACAACTTTGGCAACCCTGATCCGGCTTTGCGCGTCCATTATCCTATCTTATCTTTGGGATACACCCAGGGAAGCACCAAATTTCAATTTACCTACGGACGCCAACAGCAAGGCGTGTTTTGCGTAGGTGGCATTTGCCGGGTAGTGCCCGCGTCCAACGGCTTTTCCCTTCTGATCACCAGTAATTTTTAAGCCATGAATAAAAAGCATCTCCTTTACAGCCCTCTTTTATTGATCATGGCGCTGGCCAGCTGTGATACTGTGGATGATCCCCTGAAGGGAGACGGCTTTACCACGCCCGTAGATACCAGTTCTGGCGATTCAGCGGTACACCACGTGCTGCTGGAAGAATTTACGGGCGTAAAGTGCAATAACTGTCCCGCGGCCAATAAAGAAGCCAAACGGCTTAAAGACGTTTACGGCGACCGCCTTATTCTCCTGGGCATCCACGCGGGCAGCTTCGCCACTACCGACGCCGAGCATCCCCGGGCCTTCCGCACCACCGAAGGCACCGAACTGTTTAATGACTTTGGGCTCTTTGGGGTGCCCATCGCCGCCATTGATCGGCGGGATTTTGACCCTTCCGCAGGTACCATTGGCAAGGGTGTGGGAAGCTGGCCATCCGAAGTGCAGAATGCGATGCAAACACCAGCCCTGGCTCAACTTTCCCTTACCGAAGAAGGATTTAACAACGCGCGTAAGCTTACCATCAGTGGCGAAGTGCAAATCCTGGGCTCCTTACCCAGCAACGACATCTACCTGAGCCTTTACCTGGCCGAAAACGATATTGTTTCGCCCCAAACCCTGGCCGATAAGAGCGTAGACCCCGATTATGAGCACGATCACGTGTTCCGGGGCGCCTTTAACTCCACCTACGGCAGCCCGCTGGATCTAAGCAAGGATACCATTCCCTTCCAGTACAGCATGACCCTGGACAGCGCCATCGTCAAGGAAAACTGCGAGGTAATCGCCTTTATCTACAACCGGGACAGCTCTCAGATCCTGGAGGCCTTTAGCATCAAGATTTAAGGAGGGACCGGCTTTTGAATCTCCCCCTTAAGCCTCCTCCCCTTCCTCTCCCTTTGTGGCGGTCGGTTGCTGCAGGAACTGCAGGTTGCGCTTTAACCCGCCGAACTTGGCCCGCTTCACGGCTGATTTTTTAAACACCTTCCGGTAGACCTCCTCGGTAAGTTGCTCCCATTCGGGCCACTCCATCTCGGTAAGCAGCGGATGCGGTGCCAAATCAGGCTCCTGATGAGGCTCCGCAAAGCGGTTCCAGGGGCATACGTCCTGGCATATATCACAGCCAAAGGCCCAGCCTTCCATCTGCTCCTGATGCTCCGTAGGAAGGGCCTCTTGGAGCTCGATGGTGAGATAAGAGATGCATTTATTGGCATCCAGCAAGTTGGGCTCTATAATGGCATCCGTAGGACAGGCATCTATACAGCGGGTACAGCTGCCACAATGATCGGTGCGGATAGGGGCATCCGGTTCCAGGTCCAGGTCTACTATCAGCTCGCCTATCACGTAAAAGGAGCCCGTGCCTTTACTGAGCAGGAGCGTATGCTTGCCCTGCCACCCCAGGCCCGCTTCGCGGGCCCACACCCGGTCCATTACGGGCGCCGAATCCACAAAGGGCCGGCCCTCTACCGCGCCCATCGTTTGCCGGATATAGTTCAGGAGTTCCTTAAGCTTGCGCTTCATCACCCAGTGGTAGTCCTCGCCGTAGGCGTACTTCGCTATTTGGGGCGCCTCCGCGGGCTGCTTTTCCTCCGGATAGTAATTGAGCAAGACAGAGATCACCGAGCGCGCGCCCGGTACCAGCTCGCGGGGGTCCAGGCGCTTATCAAAATGACCTTCCATCCACTTCATTTCCCCGTGGTAGCCCCGGCGCAGCCAGGTTTCCAGGCGGGGCGCTTCCTCCTCCAGAAAACGAGCCTCGGCTATACCGCAATCCAGAAAACCCAGCTGCTGGGCCTGGGCCTTTATCATTTGACTTTTTTCGGCCTTAGTGGTCAAAGAGTCCGCCTGGTTGTTGAGGATAGCTACGCCCCAAGTGTTGATAGGCCTTTTCCGTTACCACCCGCCCCCGCTGGGTGCGGGCTATAAAGCCCTGCTGAATAAGATAAGGCTCGTATACTTCCTCGATGGTCCCCGCCTGCTCCCCTACCGCCGTGGCAATGGTGGTGAGGCCTACCGGGCCGCCTTTAAACTTATCGATAATGGCCGTGAGAATGCGGTGGTCCATCTGATCCAGCCCGTAGGTATCCACGTGCAGGGCTTCCAGACCGGTACGGGCCACTTCCAGGGAAATGGTGCCATCAGCCTTTACCTGGGCAAAATCCCGCATCCGGCGCAATAGGCCATTGGCTATCCGGGGCGTACCCCGGCTGCGGCGGGCTATTTCCACGGTAGCGTCGGGGGCTATGGGCACGTTGAGAATATGCGCGCTGCGCTCGATAATATTGCTCAAAAGCTCCACCGTGTAGTATTCCAGACGGCTATTGATGCCAAAACGGGCCCGCAGCGGGCTGGTAAGCAAGCCCGCCCGGGTGGTGGCCCCTATAAGCGTAAAAGGGCTTAGATTGATCTGCACACTGCGGGCGGCCGGACCGGAGTCGATCATGATATCAATGCGGTAATCTTCCATGGCCGAGTAGAGATACTCCTCCACCACCGAAGAGAGGCGATGGATCTCATCTATGAACAGGACATCGCCCTCCTCCAGGTTGGTAAGCAAGCCGGCCAGCTCGCCGGGTTTATCGATCACCGGTCCGCTGGACATTTTTAGCTCGCTGCCCAGCTCCTGGGCCAGGATATGGGCCAGGGTAGTTTTGCCCAGGCCCGGCGGTCCGTGCAGCAGCACATGGTCCAGGGCTTCCTGCCGCTGATTGGCCGCCTGCACAAAGATCCTAAGGTTTTCCAGCACCTTATCCTGTCCCGCAAAATCATCAAAGCGCAGCGGCCGCAGCCGCTTATCTTCTTCCTGGGGTTCGGCCTCAAAACGCCGTTCCGGGCTATCGCTCATGCCTGCTCATTCTAGTTCCAGAACAAAGGTATAGCAATTGCCCCATTTCCCCGGGGCCACCACCCTCCCGGGCGCATTTTTCGGCCTGGCGGCCAAATGTGTCCGCCGGGCCGGTAGATGTTTTTCCCTAAGTAGTGTCTGTCTATAAAGTCCGCTAACTTCGTTACGCTTGCCCAAAAACTGCTCATTTACCATAGTAAACTCCGCTTTTTTGGGCTGCGCAAGCCTCGTTAGCGAACTTTCTAGGACAGACACTCGGCTGTATGGACAAACACTAAGTAGAATAAACCTTAGTCTGCCTGGAGCGGCTCAGCTGCCCCATATCCTGTTGGAATAACAAGAATTCGCGACACCGGGGAGGCATCATCTTATTATCGGCCGTATGTTTATAGTTTGTCGGGACCATTATATGTTGTGAAAGGCCGGGCGTATTGTAGGCCCCCAAACCCCCCAAGGGGGCTTAACACCTGCTACCCCATCAAAAGCAACCAATCCCGAGCGGCAAGCTTCCAAGAAATAGAACTCCGGCGGTCCAGACGCGGCCTAAAGTCCCCCTTGGGGGGATTTAGGGGGCTAAAAAACTGGAAAAGAGAGAATTGATGGAGGAGTACGCCCCTGGCGATAACTTTCTGTCCAAGGATTGAAATAGGCTCATGAGCACTCCAAATTATCCCCTACCGAAAAAGAAGCTCCTTTCGGAATGTTGGGGCATTATGGATTTATGAAAAAATAAAATTTTTACAGCGGCCGAGCACACATTTGGCCGGCAGGCCCCTCCTAAAAAAAGCAAAGCCGCGCTACCAGGAGGTAGCGCGGCTTGCGAAAGGATAACGCTGATCCGGTGCTTTAATGACCGGTTTGCATTTCTTTTTCCGTTAAAGGCACGGTTTGGGGCACGAAGTCCTCTTCCATCCCGGGCTTGCTGTAGTCATAAGGCCAGCGGTGCACTTCGGGCAGCTCTCCGGGCCAGTTGCCATGGATGTGCTCCACGGGGGTGGTCCACTCCAGGGTATTGGATTGCCAGGGGTTTTGCTCGGCTTTGCGGCCTCTTACGGCGTGGTAGAAAAAGTTCCAGAGGAAAACGACCTGCGCGATGCCCCCCAGGATGGCGAAGTAACTGATGAGGACGTTGATATTGGTAAGGTCGTCAAACATGGGTACGGCCGTATTGGTGTAGTAACGGCGCGGCAGGCCGGCCATGCCCAGGAAGTGCATGGGAAAGAACACCCCGTAGGCACAGATAAAGGTGACCCAGAAGTGAAGGTAACCGAGGGTTTTGTTCATTTTCCGACCAAACATTTTGGGGAACCAATGATACACCCCGGCAAAGAGGCCAAAGATGGCGCTGAGGCCCATCACGATGTGGAAGTGGGCCACCACAAAGTAGGTGTCGTGCACATTAATATCCAGGGCGCTATCGCCGAGAATAAGGCCGGTAAGCCCTCCGGTGATAAAGGTGGAAACCAGACCAATGGAGAAGAGCATGGCCGGGGTGAGGCGTAGATTACCTTTCCAAAGGGTGGTGATGTAGTTAAAGGCTTTTACGGCGGAAGGAATGGCGATGAGCAAGGTGGTGAAAGTAAACACCGAGCCCAGGAAGGGATTCATGCCGGTGACAAACATGTGGTGCCCCCACACAATAAAGCTTAGGAAAGCAATGGCGAGAATGGAGCCCACCATGGCCCGGTAGCCAAATATGGGTTTGCGGGCATTGGTGGAGATCACCTCGGAAGAAATACCCAGAGCTGGCAAAAGAATGATGTAAACTTCCGGGTGGCCCAGGAACCAGAAAAGGTGCTGGTAGAGCACGGGACTGCCGCCCTGGTTTTGGAGCACTTCGCCGGCTACCATGATATCGGACAGGTAAAAGCTCGTCCCGAGACTGCGGTCAAAGAGCAGCAAGAGCGCAGCGGAAAAGAGCACGGGAAAAGAGAGTACCCCGATGATGGCGGTCACGAAGAAGGCCCAAATGGTAAGGGGGAGGCGGGTCATAGACATCCCTTTGGTCCGCAGGTTGAGCACCGTAACGATGTAATTAAGCGCCCCGAGCAGGGAGGAGACGATAAAGAAGGTCATACTCACCAGCCAGAGGGTCATGCCCATGCCGGAGCCCGGCATTGCTTCGGGCAGCGCGCTCAGGGGCGGGTACACGGTCCAACCGGCCGCCGCGGGTCCGCTTTCTACAAAGAGGGAAGCCAACATGATAACACTGGAAACAAAGAAGAACCAATAGGAAAGCATGTTGATAAAGCCGGAGGCCATATCCCGGGCGCCTATTTGCAAGGGAATAAGCAGGTTTGAGAAGGTACCACTGAGGCCCGCCGTGAGCACGAAAAACACCATAATGGTACCGTGGATGGTCACCAGCGCCAGG
>JAVLBR010000024.1:0-20380 GCA_031581125.1 Schleiferiaceae bacterium
ATGAAAGGTTTTCAACCTTTTCCAGTGGGCCGAAGGCGGCTGTAAGCCGTCCGTTGCTTAGCCTGGAAAGGCTAGCCCCCTTCCTCCTGCACCTCCGCATGGATTTGCAGCATGACCTCCTCAGAATCCCACTTATCGTGAATATCCGGACGAGCCATTACTTTGGCCATGATGGCATCCTGGCGCCGGCCTCGTTCCAGCGCCTCGCTATACCGGACATCCGGACTGAAGGTAACCAGGGAATACAGGGGGGTCCACGAAGCCGGATGACGCTCCGCAAAACGGGCTTCAATTTTCTTCTGGAGCAGGAAATCGGGATCGCCCGTGAGGTCGCGCATCTCCACAAAGTTGCGCATCGCCAGGTCCGCAATGGCATCGGCATCGGGCTTGCGCTGGCGCTCGTAACGGTCAAAAAGGGCTTCCCAGGATTCCGATGAGCCCTCCTCCAGCATGTCGTCCAGCACCCGGCAGTCTTCAAAACCACTGTTCATTCCCTGTCCGTAAAAAGGCACGATGGCATGACTAGCATCGCCCAGGATAGCGGTACGCCCCCGCGACCAGGGAAAACAGCGGATGATGACCATAGAGGCCGCCGGATTGTGTTCCCATTCCTGGTCAAAATCCGGCATCATGGCCAGCGCATCGGGAAATACTTCTTCAAAAAAGCGCCGGCCCGCCGCCGCCCCCGCCAGGGAATCGAAGGAGGGATCGCCCTCAAAGGGCAAAAACAGGGTGCAGGTAAAACTGCCATCCGGATTGGGCAGGGCTATAAGCATGTAGTGGCCTCGCGGCCAAATGTGCAAGGCATTTTTCTCCATCCGAAAGACCCCTTGTTCCCCGGGAGGTATGGTGAGTTCCTTATAACCGTGCTCGATAAAGTGCTGGGAATAGTTGAAGCGATCAGTTTTCATGATGCTTTGGCGTACCGCGCTAAAAGCCCCATCCGTGCCAAAACTCACCTCAGCGGTGGCCTCGGTACTTTTGCCCGTGAGGGCGTTCTCTAAAAAAAGCGCCTGGCGCTTGTAATCAGCGCCATGGCAACGTTCCTCAAAGGTAATCTGGGCCCCGGCCGCCTCCGCCTCGTCCATGAGCAAGGCATTGAGGCCCGATCGGCTTACCGAGTTGATACACTGGTTTTCCTTTCCGTAGGCTTGATAATTAAGCGCCCCTTCCCGGTCGTGCATCATCCGGCCATACATGGGGATGGCCATGGTCTTAAGCACCTTTTCGGCCAGGCCCACCCGTTCCAGGGCCTTCAAGCCTCTATCACTCAGGGCCAGGTTAATGGAGCGCCCCCCGGCAAGCTCCGTCTTGCGGGCGTCAGGACGTCCTTCGTAAACATCTACCGGATATCCACGTCGCCGCAGATAAAGGGCCAGCAGGGAACCTACCAGGCCAGCGCCGGCTATTTGCACCGAATCTTTCATGAATTTTCTTTTATGGCTTCTATCATTTTTTGGCCCAGGTCATGCACATCCGTGTAGCTGTTGTAGAGTGGCACGGGGGCCAAACGGATGACATCCGGTTCGCGCCAGTCGGCCACCACACCGTGGGCCGTTAGATAATCAAAGATGCGCCTGCCTTGTTCAGGGATAACCACGGAAAGTTGGCATCCGCGCTGGCTTTCTTCCTGAGGGGTGATAATGCGCAAGGCAATACCCGTTTGGGAGCGGACGGTTTCCAGGGTTTGGGCCAAATAATGGGTGAGGCGGAGGGCTTTCTGGCGGAGGGCGTCCATGCCCACCTCGTCAAAAAGGCGTAAGCTGGCCAGCAAGGGCGCCATGGAAAGCACGGGCGCGTTGCTAAGTTGCCAGGCCTCGGCCGTAGGAATGGGCTGGAAGCGATCTGGCATGGCAAAGCGGCTCTCTTTGTCGTGGCCCCACCAGCCTTCGAAGCGGGGAAGGTCTTGGCCGTGATAACGTTCGTGAATATAGGCCCCAGCGGTAGCGCCGGGCCCGCCGTTTAGGTATTTGTAGCTGCACCAGGCGGCAAAATCCACCCCCCACTCGTGCAGTTTGAGGGGCACATTGCCGATGGCGTGGGCCAGGTCCCAGCCCACCATGGCGCCGGCCCGTTTGCCGGCATCGGTGATGCGCGGCATATCCAGCCACTGCCCACTGTAGTAATTAACGCCCCCTATCATCACCAGGGCCAGTTCATCTTGATTTTCATCGATGGCCGCTACCACGGCATCTTCGTCCAGGTACCCGGTTTCCGGATCGGGCATCACCTCCAGGAGGTCCTCCTCTGGGTCTAAGCCGTGAAAACGCAGCTGGCTGCGCAGGGCATATTGATCGCTGGGAAAGGCTTTTCCCTCGCAGAGAATTTTACGGCGGCGCCCCTGCGGCCGGTAGAAACTCACCATGAGCAGGTGGAGGTTTACCGTAAGCCCGTTCATAAGGACCACTTCGCTGGCCTTGGCGCCGGTAAGGCGCGCCAGGGAGGCGCTAAAAAACTCGTGGTAAGGCAGCCAGGGTTTATGGGCCTGGGTATGGCCTTCTACGCCTTGCTGGGCCCAGTCGTCTAGTTCGCGCAGCACTTCCTGCCGCACCCCTTGGGGCTGCAGGCCGAGGGAATTTCCCGTAAAGTAGCCCACCGGGGCCTCTTGGTGCTGGGGGAATAGAAACTGCTTACGGTAGGGGGCCAGGGGATCCTGCTGATCTAGTTCCTGGGCGGTAGCTTGCTTTGTATCCAAGGTGCGGAAATTTTAGACCGGTAAAAGCCGGGGTGGGATTCAGGTTGTTAAAAAGACTCTATCATAGTGTCCGTCCATACAGTCAAGTGTCTGTTCTAGAAAGTTCAAGAACGCTTGTCCCGATGTTTTCGGGAAGGCGCGAGAGGACGATAAAAGCGCAGTCTCGCCACTGGCGAGATTGGACTTTATAGACAAACACTATCATAAGGACTGGGCGTCCATTTTCAAGAAGGCCCGCCGCGCTCAAAGGTATAAATATGATTGGGTAGCCAGGGCCAGGCCGGTAATAAGCCAGAGCCAAACCGGGATGCCTTCCACCCAAAAACTTACGTAAGGAGCGGGGCGCTTTTCTTTCAGGCCCCGGATAATTTGTATTCCCAACTCTAAGCCCAGGATCCAGGCCAGGGCCAGGGGAAGCGATTGCCAGCCCAAGAGGTAGGCCAGCCCGGCCCATAGCTGATTGAGCACCAATAGCCCAATAGACCAAGAGAGGGCCGGCTGCCGACCTATCACCTGGGGAAGGGTGCGCAGGCGCGCTTCGTCTCGCTCCAGATCGCGCACATCAAAGGGGATGGTAAGGCCGCCCATCAAAAGAAACCGCAGGCCCAGGGCGCCCCAAAACTTTCCGTCCCAACGGGCCCCCTCCAGCCAATGCGGCAACACCACCGTAACATAAGCCCAGCACAAGGCGATGAGGGTTATTTTGAGAAAGGGCACCCGGCGCAGCGAAGTAAAGCCCCGCAGCGGCGCGGGAAAAAGGCCTGGGTACAAAAATGCAATGGCGGCCACTGGGAGCAGGCTCAGGTAGAAGGATAGGGAATAACCATCGGCCAGAAGTACGAGCAGTAAGACGCCAAAAAGCCCCATAACGGCGCTGGGCAGCCAGCTGGAATGCCCCCACCAATGCTGGCTAAGCTGCGGCATGGAGTGTTGCTGGCGTTGCTGCACCCAGCGCATGTAGCCGTACACCGCTGCTACGCCCAGGCTGAGCAAGGCGCCATATTCCAGCGCCGCCACGCTGTAGGGCCGCGAGAAAGACAGCATGGCCAGGCAGCCCGCTGCCAGGCCCACCCACAGCTGGGAACCGACCAGTACGATGTAAAGACTTCTGAAAAAGCGCACCTTCGTTTATCGCTAAGGAATAGGGAAAGTTTTTAAAACGAGCCTTTTTAGGCTCCTCTCAAGTCGCAAAGGTAAAGGCTGGGCCAACGCACATTTGGCCGGCAGGCCCAACCAAAAAAGCCGCGAAAAAGAAACGAAATTCACTAACAAAGCAGAAGGCTATGTGTTAGTTTTGCCCGAGCATTGAGCTCACCAAACCCTTCTAATTTTCACCCAAAAACGACGATGATATTATGGAGAAGGATGCATTTGCTTACCGTCATATAGGCCCGCGCCCCAGCCAGAAAGGAGAAATGCTGCAGGCGATAGGGGCGGACTCTATGGAACAACTCATAAGCGATACTATTCCAGAAGCCATCCGATTGCCCAAGGAACTTAACCTAAATGCCCCGCTTTCTGAAAATGAATTTACCGGGCACATCAGGCAATTGGCGCGAAAAAATAAGGTGTACAAAAGTTACATAGGCCTGGGCTATCACGATACCATCCTGCCCGGGGTCATTCAGCGCAATATTCTGGAAAATCCCGGCTGGTATACGGCCTATACCCCTTACCAGGCAGAGATAGCCCAGGGAAGGCTGGAGATGCTGCTCAACTTTCAAACCATGATCAGCGACCTTACCGGCCTCCCCCTGGCCAATGCCAGCCTGCTGGATGAGGCCACCGCCGCCGCCGAAGCGATGACCATGTTCCATGCCGCCCGCAGCCGCAGCCAGAAAAAAGCGGGGGTAAACAAGTTTTTCGTGTCCATCCACTGTCTGCACCAGAACATAGCCCTGCTCAAAACCCGGGCAGAACCCCTGGGGATAGAGCTGGTGGTGGGCGATCACCGCGAGGTAAGCCTCAGCGACCAGTACTTTGGCGCCCTGCTTCAGTATCCCGCCGCCGATGGCGCCGTGTATGACTACAGCGACTTTATGAAGCGGGCGGAAGAGCACGAACTGCAAGTGGCCGTGGCTGCCGATATCATGAGCCTGGTCATGCTGGCGCCTCCCGGAGAATGGGGTGCCAAAGCGGTAGTGGGTACTACCCAGCGTTTTGGTATCCCGCTGGGCTTTGGCGGGCCGCACGCCGCCTTCTTTGCCACCACCGAAGAATACAAGCGCCAAATCCCGGGCCGCATCATAGGCCGTACCATCGACAGCTCCGGCCAGCCCGCCCTGCGCATGGCTCTGCAAACGCGCGAGCAGCACATCAAACGAGACCGCGCTACCTCCAATATCTGCACCGCCCAGGTGCTCCTGGCCGTTATGGCGGGGGCCTACGGCGCCTACCACGGGCCGGATGGACTGAAAAGCATAGCCCAAAAAATTCACCACTACGCGGTAACCTTGAGCGAAGGGCTGCGCAAGCTGGGCTATAAGCAGATCAATGAGTACTTCTTTGATACCCTGCGGGTAGAACTGGGCGAAGTAGACAGCGAAAAAATCCGCCAGCTGGCCCAGCAGAAAGAGATCAATCTCCGCTACATAAGCAATCGTGAGGTAGGCATAAGCCTTAACGAAACCACCACCCTGGAGCGGGTAGAAGAATTGGTAGCGCTCTTTGCCAGTGCTAAGGGCGCCCCCAGCCCTACGGTAAAAATGCTGGATGTGGACATCATTCCCGATGGCCAGCGCCGCCAGAGCAGCTTTATGCAACACCCGGTGTTTAACAGCTACCACAGCGAAACCGAAATGATGCGCTACCTCAAAAAGCTGGAGCGCAAGGACCTTTCCCTTAACCACAGCATGATCCCCCTGGGCAGCTGCACCATGAAGCTCAATGCCGCCACCGAAATGCTGCCCCTGAGCTGGCCGCTCTTTGCCCACATTCACCCCTTTGCGCCGGAAGACCAAACCGCCGGCTACCGGGAAATGATCACCAACCTGGAGCGCGACCTGGCCGAGATCACCGGCTTTCACGCGGTATCTATGCAACCCAATTCCGGTGCCCAGGGCGAGTACGCAGGCCTGATGGTAATCCGCGAATACCACCGCTCACGCGGAGAAGACCACCGCAATATTACCCTGATCCCTGACTCTGCCCACGGGACCAATCCCGCCAGTGCCGTAATGGCCGGCACCAAAGTGGTGGTGGTGAAGTGCGATGACCAAGGGAACATAGATGTGGACGACCTTAAAGCCAAGGCCGAAAAACACAGCGATAACCTGGCGGCGCTCATGATCACCTACCCCTCCACCCACGGGGTATTTGAAGAGCGAGTGCGGGAAATCACCCAGCTTATCCACGACCATGGCGGCCAAGTGTACATGGATGGCGCCAATATGAACGCCCAGGTAGGCCTCACCAGCCCCGGCGCCATCGGGGCCGACGTGTGCCACCTCAACCTGCATAAAACCTTTGCCATACCACACGGCGGAGGCGGGCCTGGTATGGGGCCCATCGGCGTAGCGGAGCACCTGGCCGACTTCCTGCCCAACCACCCCGTAATGAATACCGGCGGTAAAAATGGCATTTCGCCCATCTCCGCGGCCCCCTACGGCAGTGGTTTGATCCTTATCATCAGCTACGCCTACATCCGTATGCTGGGCAGCCAAGGGCTGCGGGAAAGCACCGAGTACGCCATCCTGAACACCAATTACCTTAAAGCCCGCCTGGGCGAAGACTTTCCCGTACTCTACACCAATAACAAAGGACGGGTGGCCCACGAGATGATCATAGACTGCCGGCCCTTCAAGAAGCAGGCCGACATAGAGGTAACCGATCTCGCCAAGCGCCTGATGGACTACGGCTTCCACGCCCCTACCGTTTCTTTCCCCGTGGCGGGTACGGTCATGATTGAGCCCACCGAGAGTGAGAGCAAGGAAGAGCTGGACCGCTTTGCCGAGGCCATGCTGGCCATTAGATGCGAAATACGGCAAATCGAAGATGCGGAATTTGACCGGGAAAACAATCCCCTTAAAAACGCTCCGCACACCCTCCAGCTCCTGACGGCCGACCAATGGGACTACCCCTATGGCCGCCGGAAAGCAGCTTTCCCCCTGCCTTATGTGCAGGAAAACAAGTTCTGGCCCAGCATTCATCGGGTGGACGACGCCTACGGGGACCGCCACTTGGCTTGTACCTGCGCGCCCATTGAAGACTACGCCGAGCAAACCGAAGAGGCCTAAGCCGGCCGTTTTTCTTAAGTTTCGAAAAGACGAATATCCTGCAAAATCGCTCTTGTACTCACTGAGAAACCAGAAAAAGCGGTTGCTTTAGGCCGAATCTTAAGCTCGCTGAACGTTTGCCAAACAAATAGAATGCGTATATTTGTTACCATTCTGTTAACGAGTTAAACATTAAATGTACATCATGAAAAGAACAGCTATACTTTTCCTAAGCATGGCTTCGGTAGCGCTCACTGCGCAAAACGAGCCTACGCACAAGCTGGACCCGGCCCGCACCGTGGGAGAGCCTGTGCAAAAGAAAACCCCCGCCCCCACCCCTGAATCTCAGGCGGTATTCTGGAGCCAGGATTTCGCCAATGGCATTCCCAGCAGCTGGAGCCAAAATGGCACCCCTTCCACCGCCCAGTGGGAATACCGGGGGCCTTCCACCAGTCCAGATAATACTGAAGGCTCCCGGGGAGCTTTTTCAGGCGTCAATGATAACCCCCCTACAAATGATCCCATTGCTTCCTCGTCAGCTGGTAATGGTTTCGTTATTTTTGATTCCGATTACCTTGATAATGGCGGTAATTCTGCTAACATGGGCGCAGGTACCGCTCCGGCACCTCACACTGGACGCCTCACCACCGGGCTGATTGACCTTTCGAGCAATCCTCAGGTAGAGCTCAAATTAGAGTCCTTTGCCCGCCGCTTCCAGGCAGGTTTTTTGGTTGCCTTTAGTACCGATGGAGGGAACACCTACATCGACACCACGGAGCTTTATCCCGAAGATGCCTTCGGCGTAAACATTTCTACTCCCAATCCTGTGACCTCCGTTGTCAATATTTCCAACGCCGTAGGAGGACAAGACAGTGTTGTAATGCAGTTTATTTTTGACGGCACCCGCAGTAATGCCAACGGCTCCGGCTACTATTTCTGGATGATTGATGACATTGAATTGCGCGATCCGCCCCGAAATCAAATGTACTTCACTACTTTTAATGGAGCTCCCGCTCAAGATATGATCTATGATAGTAACCCCGCTCAAGGTAAGTACGGCATTATGCATGTGGATCAAATAACCCCGGTGGAGTTTGACGCCAACCTTTTTAATTACGGTACCCAAAACCAGAGCAATGTCAACCTCGAAGTAGAAATTTGGGACGCTTCCGGACCTACCATGGTTACTACTGTATCGGCTAATGGCTGCGCAAGCCTGCCCGCCGGAGATACTTGCGACTTCAACGACCTCACCACCTCCAGCTGGACGCCTCCCGCCCAGCCCGCTAATTACATCCTGGTGTACAAGGGTGTTTCTGATTCCATCAGCAGCGCGGCTACCACCACTACGGATACGTTTAACTTTTACGTACGTGACGACCTTTACAGCACGGACCGCAATGAAATCAGCAACTTTGTAGGTACGAATAGTGCCAATCCGCCGGTACAGCAATTTGGCGTTCGTTTTAGCCTGGAAAATAAAGACCCCGACACCCTCACTAATCTTAACTTCCTAGAGGGTATAGAAGTCAACTTTAGTACCCAAACGGACAGTACTGCTTCCATCGAATTTGCTATCTGGGACACCACTGGCTTCACCCTGGCAGGAAACCAAGGTTTTCCCGCCGGCACCCAGGCCATCAAGCGGTTCTTCTTTACCCTAGACGGTTCCGCACCCGGTAATCAAAATTACTTCTTCCAATTTGGTACTGAAGACTCCATCTATAGCAACGCCACGCAGTCCTGGACGGATACCACCAATCCTTACGCCCTGCCTACGGGAACCTATTTCATTACCATGACCATGCTTCCCAACGCCACGGATGGGGTGGTGCGTTTGGCGAATGATGCCAGCTTTGCCCAGCCAAGCGAAAGCACCATTATGCAGCTCAACGATGGCAACTGGTACTCCGGTTTTACCAGCAGTACTTACGAAGCGCCCTTTATGCGGCTCCGGGTAGGCGCCGAACCGGTTTATGATATTGGCGTAGCAGAAACCGACCTGAACAGTTTCAGCGTTTATCCCAATCCTACCACAGGACTTGGAAAAATCCGCTTCGAACAGGCCGGTAGCTATGATATCCAGGTTATGGATATGATCGGTAATCAAGTACACAGCATCAACCGCTCCGTCAATGCCAATGAGCGGGTTGAGTTTGATATGAGCGACTTGCCCGCCGGTGTTTATCTGGTGAATATCCAGGGCGAAAGCATCGACAAAACGGTAAAACTTACCATCGAGTAAGCAGCTCCTGAACTTAGGAGCTGGGAAACCAATCCCAAAAAGGCCTCTCCGTTCATTCGGAGGGGCTTTTTTTGTTTTCCTTAATCTAGACATTGGGGAATTCACGGCTCCTCACGCGCGGTGGGCCCTATCCTTACTTTATGGCTATAAGGTACAGCAGTTTGAAATTTCCTTAGTAGAAGCCCAGAAACGTTGCCTAGCTTTTTTCCCGGATTTTCCGGAAGAGCTCGGAGCTAAAGACAAAGTCCGTCACCGCTTTGTTATCCGTATGCAGAATTTCGTCGCCACCGCCTTCCCAGGCCTTAGCCCCATCTTTGATGAAAATGATGTGCTCCCCAATTTCCACCACCGAGTTCATATCATGCGTGTTGATCACGGTCGTGATGTTGAATTCATCGGTAATCTCTTTGAGCAGGTTATCGATGAGGATGGCCGTCCGAGGATCCAGGCCTGAATTAGGCTCATCGCAAAAAAGGTACTTGGGATTGAGCGCTATGGCCCGGGCTATGGCCACCCGTTTTTTCATGCCACCACTCAATTCTGCCGGCTTGCGATGGTTTACCCCCTTGAGGTTTACCCGCTCTAAGCAAAAGTCGGCCCGCTCCTTCTTTTCCGCTGCGCTCATATCGGAAAACATATTGAGCGCGAAGATGACGTTCTCCTCAATGTTTAAGGAATCGAAAAGGGCGTTGCCCTGAAAGACCATTCCCATCTCGGTGCGGAGGGCTTTTTGCTCGTCTTCATTCATTTTGCCCAGTTGCCGGTCGTCATAGAATATTTCCCCCTGATCAATACCGTGGAGCCCCACCAAGCTCTTTAAAAAAACCGTTTTACCCGCCCCGGATTGTCCGATGATAAGGCTGGTCACCCCCTGCCGAAAGGAAGTACTGATGCCTTTTAGTACTTCCGTATCGCCAAAGCGTTTTCGAATGTCGCGCACTTCTATCATTACACCAGCAGAATCTGAGTGAGTACATAGTTGGCCACAATAATGGCCACCGAGCTGGACACCACCGCTTTGGTAGCATTGACCCCTACTTCAATGGCGCCCCCTTTTACAAAAAAACCGTAAAAAGCAGATATAGAGGTGATAAGAAAAGCAAATACCACCGTCTTAATAAGGGCATAGCTCACGTAGTAAGCGTTAAATTCCAGCTGCAAACCCGTGACAAAATCCTGGGTAGAAAAGATACCGAAATAGGCCGCCAGGTAGCCCCCAATCACCCCCAGGAACATACTGATGATAATGAGAATAGGATTGAACAGGACCAGGGCGACCACCTTGGGCATAATGAGGTAGGCGTAGGGATTGACACCCATCACTTCCAGGGCATCAATTTGTTCTGAAACCCGCATACTCCCCAGCGTAGAGGCAATATTGGACCCCACCTTTCCGGCCAGAATAAGACTCACGATGGTAGGCGAAAATTCCAAAATGATAGATTCCCGCACCGCCAGCGCCACGTAATAATCCGGAATAAGCGGATCTTGCAGGTTGTAATTGGTCTGAATGGTAACCACCGCCCCCACGAAAATGGAGATCACCGCCACAATGCCGAGGCTGTCTGCCCCCAGATGATCTAAATCTCGGAAGAAAGACTTCTTGTATTCATTCCAATTCTCTGGCTTGCGAAAAGTCCGGCTCAACATAAGCCAGTAGCGGCCCAACGTGCGTATCCATGCAATGAGAAACATGTCGCTAAAATAAAAGTAATTTTGCACCCCCATTGGGCCTAATCCCCGTATTCATGCGTGTTTTATTAACCTCGCTCATCCTTGCACTTTTACTGGGAACTTTCCAGGGCTGTAAGCCCCTGGAACCCTGCAACTGCCCCTCAAAAAGTCATTCAGCCACGCCATGAGCCAAGATCACAGCCTGGAAAGCCTGAAAAAATATTTACCAGACCACTGCTGGGAACCGCTGGTGGGCATGTGGGGGCAGCAGCCCTTCAGCATTAAGATCGTGCGCTCGCGTAAAACCAAATTGGGCGATTATCGTCCGCCGCGCAAGCCAGGCGCTACGCCCGTGCTCAGCATCAATGGCGATCTCAATCCCTACGCTTTCCTCATCACGCTGGTACACGAATGGGCGCACCTGGAAATTTACCGCCAATACCGATGGGGCCAGGTAAAACCCCACGGGCCGGAGTGGCAGCGCAGGTTTCAGGATTTGATGCAGCCCTTCCTCACCCAAAAAGTACTCCCTCCCGAGGTGGAAAAACCGCTCCGGGAAAGCCTCCAGAAAGGCCACGCCAGCACCGCTTCCAGCCCTGCCCTCCTGCGTGCCCTGCGCCGCTACGATCCCCAAAGGGAGGACAGCCAGCCTACGCTCCCCGTATTAGAAGAATTGCCGGAAGGCACCTCCTTTCTCCTCAACCAGCAAGTGTATCTCAAAGGGCCTAAACGCCGCACCCGCTACCTCTGCCAGCGACAAAGCAATGGCCGGAGCTACGCCGTGCACGGCCAGGCCGAAGTTTATCCTCTCGATCCACCCGAAACTTCCTAACATGGCAAAGAATTATTTCTCCAGCGAATTCACCTTGGGCATCGTAGGGGGTGGGCAACTGGGCAAAATGCTGCTCCAGGAAACCCGCCGACTCGATATTAAAACCCATACCCTGGACCCTTCGCCAGTAGCCCCTTGCCGCATTGGTAGCCACCATTTTACGCAAGGCGCCCTCACCGATTACGACACCGTGATGGCCTTTGGACAGGCCTGCGACGTGCTCACCATCGAGATCGAAAACATTAATACCCGGGCCCTCACTCATTTGGCGGAAGCCGGAAAAAAGGTGTTTCCACAACCCCACCTGGTGGAAATGATCCAAAGCAAGATCCGCCAGAAAGCCTTTTACCAGGAGAACGGACTCCCCACGGCCCCCTTTCACGCCTTCTCTGATGCCGCTAACCTAAAAGCAGCCTTTCAGGAAGAAACCTTTACCCTGCCCGCCGTATGGAAAATAGACCGCGGCGGTTTTGATGGCCGCGGCGTACAGATGCTCCGCACCGCCCAGGACCTGGAAAACCTCCCGGACGGGCCCGCCCTCATCGAGAAGCTGATCCCCTTCGAGCGGGAGCTGGCCGTGGTGGTAGCTCGTTCGGCCGGTGGCCAAATGAAAGCCTTCCCCACTGTAGAAATGGATTTTCACCCGGAGGCCCACCTGGTAGAATACGTGTTTAGCCCCGGACAAACAGATCCCGAAATAAGCAAGCAGGCCCGGGACCTGGCCTGTGCCGTGGCCGAAAAACTTAACATCGTGGGGGTGCTGGCGGTGGAAATGTTCGTGACCTCCGGTGGCGAATTGCTCATTAACGAAGTAGCGCCCCGCGTACACAATAGCGGGCACCTCAGTATAGAGGGCAATTATACCTCCCAATTTGAACAGCACCTGCGGGCCATCCTGGACCTGCCGCTGGGGGCTACCGATACCGTTCAGCCCGCCGTAATGGTAAACCTGGTGGGCGAGCCGGAGAGCCAGGGGCCCGTTCATTACCAGGGTATTGAAAAAGTGCTGGCCATGCCGGGTACTTACGTACATCTCTACGGCAAAGCAGAAACCCGGCCCTTCCGGAAAATGGGGCACATTACTGTTTTAGCCCCCGAGCTGGAAGAAGCCCGGGGCAAGGCCCGGCAAGTAAAAGAATCCGTAAAAGTAATTTCTCTATGAAACCGCAAGTAAGTGTTATTATGGGCAGCCAGAGCGATCTCCCCGTCATGCAGGAGGCCCTGGATGTGTTAGCGGAACTGGGCGTAGCCAGTGAGGTGAAAATTGTTTCGGCCCATCGTACGCCGGATGTGATGTACACATTTGGCCGGGAGGCCCACCAGCGCGGCATAAAGGCCATCATAGCGGGCGCGGGAGGGGCTGCGCACTTGCCGGGGATGGTGGCCTCGCTTAGCCCTTTACCGGTCATTGGCGTCCCGGTAAAATCGCGCAATAGCATCGATGGCTGGGATTCATTGCTGAGCATCCTGCAGATGCCCGGTGGGGTGCCCGTGGCGACGGTGGCCTTAAACGGGGCGAAAAATGCCGGACTCCTGGCCGCTCAGATCCTGGGCAGCCACGATGCGGAACTACAGCAGCGGCTGCTAGATTATAAGCAAGCCCTGCACGACAAGGTGCGCCGTGATGCCGAGCAGCTGGAAAATCCTTAGAGCTTGCGCAGCTCCTGCATGAGGGGCTCCTTTTTGCGATTGGCCACGGGAATGTGGGCATTGTCTTCCATCACCAGGTAACCGCCTTCCTGCGGTACGTAGCGAACGAGAAAGTTTAGGTTGATCAAATGCGATTTATGGGGCCGGAAAAAACGGTAGCCCTCCAGCATCTGGTCAAATTCTTTGAGGGTGCGCGAAGCCATGAGCGGTTTTTCGCTGTACATCTGAAAGACGGTGTAGTTGCTGCTGCTTTCCAGCCGGATAATATCCGCAATGGGCACCACGTAAAGACCTTTGCTGGTGGGAACTACGATTTTTTTGGGGGTGCCGGAAGCCTGGCGAATATTCTCCATCAGGACGTTAAGGCTGGAGGCCTTCCGGGGAATCCCCTTTTCTTCTTCCGCGCGGCGCACGGCTTTCACGAGTTCTTCCGGATCAATGGGTTTAAGCAGGTAATCCAGCGCGGAAAAGCGAATGGCTTTAATGGCAAATTCATCGTGCGCGGTAATGAAAACCACCGCCGGATTCAGCGATTCCTCGTCGCGGAGGGTGGTAAGGATGTCAAAACCACTTCCACCGTCCAGGTCTATGTCCAGAAAGAGCAGGTCTACCGGCTTTTCCCGCAGAAAGGTGAGGGCTTGCTCTACGGAAGCCGCCTCGCCGGATACTTCCACTTCCGGGCAAAAGAGCTCCAATTTGCCTTTAAGCGTATCCCGGGAGGGCGCTTCATCGTCTACTATAAGGGCGTTGATCATGATATATATAGGGTTGCGTTGATTGGGTTCATTCGTCTTCCAGGCCATCGGTAGGCAGCTCCAGCACTACGCGGGTACCCGAAGGCTGCCCTTCCTCATAGAGGTCTTCCACGTGCAGGTGTACCTGACGGCCCATAGAACGGCGCAGTAGGTCGATGCGATCTTTATTGATCTGCGTAGCACGGCTGCGGTGGTCCTGCCGCTTGCCGCGCTGCCGGGCTGCCTCGCGGCCTATCCCATTGTCTTCTACGGTGATGCGGAGCTGTTCATCCAGCAGGTCAAAACGTATTAGCAAGTGCCCTTTCTCCCGTTTGGGTTTTAAGCCGTGCAAAATGGCGTTTTCCACGTGCGGCTGCACCAGCATAGGGGGCAGGGATACGTTATAATCTATCTGGGGGGCTACCACTATCTGAAAATCAAATTTAGCACCGAAACGAAGTTTTTCCAGCTCAAGGTAATTCTTCAAGATGGAAACCTCCGTTTCCACGGGATGAAGGTGGGCCATGGATGATTCTAAGGTGCCTCTCATCAATTTTGCGAAATTATTGAGGTAGCGCACCGCCTGCTTGGGCTCCTTTTTGAAGATGAAACTGGAGATGGAATCCAGGGCATTAAAAATAAAGTGGGGGTTCATCTGCAGGCGCAGGGCTTTCCGTTCCGTTTCCATGAGTTGATTTTCCAGCTGCAGTCTTTTTTGCAAGCGCCTTACCCGCTGGCGAACCGCGCCGTACACCAGCCCACCAGCCAGCAGCACCACCAGGCTGATAAACCACCAGGTCACGTAAAAGGGCGATTTTACTTCGAAAGTGTACCGGGCTACGGCCCCTTCCCAGGGCCTGCCCGGCCGGCGCGCCTGCACCTCAAAACGATACTTGCCCGGCGTAAGGTTGGGGAAAATAGCCTCCCGTCGCTGGCCAGCCACCGTCCATTGGCCACTCTGCCCCACCAGCCGGTAGCGGTAGCGGAGCTCCCCGGGCCGCAGTAGCCCCTCCGCACCATAGCGCAGCACCACGTAGTTCCGGTCGTGCGGTAGTTTTAGCCCTTCGGGCAAATGAGAGAAAGCCCCGGTATCCTGAGCGTAGCCTTTAAGCGGCGCCTCGGCATTCATCAGCAAATCCACCCCTTGCAAACGGGCGCGGGGGGGCGCGTCTGGCCGCAAGTAGCGGGGCAAATCCCAGGTATACAGTCCTTGGTCGGTGCCCGCCCAGAGCCTTTGCGGCCCGCCTTCCAATCCCCCCGTAACGCTACCGGCTCCCAAAAAAGTAAGGGCATCACTGGCATTTTGTGGTTTGTGCCGGCTTACTTCGCTGAGGGCCAGCACGCCCTTATTGGTGCCCAGCCAGATGTCCTCAATAGGCCCTTGGGAAGCCGTCATTTGATTGACCGCCGCGTAGCCTACCTGGGCATAGCTTAGGTGCTTTAAAGAACCCTCCACGCCCAGTTTGTAGAGCCCTTTATTCTGCGTACCCAACCAGATTTGCTGGGCATTAAGCGGATAAAAGCTGGAAAAGCGAAAGCTATCCAGGGCCAGCCCTCCCAGCCGCTGAAAACGCTGCCACCGCCCCTTATGCCGCCGCCATAATCCGGCAGTATAGGTGCCGGCCCAGAGGCTTCCGTCTGGCGCCCGCTGTAGCTTAAACACCGTTACCGAAGGCAGCTCCGCAGCTACGGGCCTCGGAGGACCCTGACGGGGCTGGTAGCGAAACAGGCCCGCGCCGGTTCCCAGAAGCAGGCCCGCCGAATCAGCTTGAAGGCTAAAAACAAAACCCAGCCGTGGCCCGGCCACCGCCTGGTAACGCCCCCCCTGGTAGCGCCACAGCCCCTGTTCGGTACCCAGCCAGAGCGCTCCCCGCCACACGGCCATTGAAAAGACAATGCCCAGGTCACGTTCCGCCGGCTGCCAATGGCCCATACGCTGCCAAAAAAGCCCTTCTGGCGTACCGATGGCCTGCCGGCCCTGGTAACGGGCCACGGCCTGCACCCGCGCTGGAGTAGCCCAAAAGCGCTGCGCTTCGCTTTGACGAATAGCCAGCCCCTCGGCCGTTTGCAGTACCAGCACCCCCTCCGGCGTGAGGTGTGCTCCCTCAATGCGGCGATCGGCCTCCCGGTGACAGAGCGTATCCGCCCCTTTCCATCGTAGCAGCTCGGAAGCCTTCCACAGCAGCACCTCCCCCTGTTCGGTGCGCAGGCCCTCGTACCGGCGTTCGGTCCAAATGGCAGCGGTATCTTTTTCCAAATGCGGATAGAAGCCCGCCGGGCCCAGCCCACGTAGATGGGCTTCCCCGGCGAGCTGCGTGAGTGGGCGCCGGAGGCGCTGCCCCAAGCCGCCCTTCTGGCGGCGAAAGAGGCCCTGCTGCCCGGCCAGGTATAAATGCCCCCTGTGCCAGTGAAGGACCTGCGTGCCTGCCGGGGCCTGAAAGGCTTGCGCCGTTTTGCCTTGCTGCCAGCGGTAAACGGCCCCGGAGCCTCCCAGCAGCCATACCCCGCCGGTATCGGGCCAGGCCCAATCCAGCAGCCGCTGTTCTCCCGGTACGGGGTAGGTCTTAAATCGACGGCCGTTGTAGTGCCCCAGGCGTCGGTTGCCCAAGGTCCAGATAGCGGCGCTGTCCCGATGCAAGTGACTGATCAAGGGTTGCGCATCAGCAAAATAACTGCGAAAGAGGTAACCATCGTAGCGCACCAGTCCCGCTCCCTCCGTGGCCAGCCAGGTATAGCCGGCCGGACCCGTCAGGATATCCTCTACGGCGGTGGTGGGCAAACCTTCTTCCAACCCCAAATAGCGCCAGGGATATTCCTGCGCCCGGAGAGAACACCTTTCTCCGCTGAGCAGGAGAATGGCCAAAATTGCCCATATTTGAAAGTGCAGAGCGGACCGGAAGTAAGGCCGTTTATCATTATTGAGATTGACCATCTATGCAAAGATTGCTAATAATTCTTATCCTCACTCCTTTGGCCCTGGGGGCCCAAACCCCAGCGAGCTATCAGGCCGGAAGCCGCTCGGCGGCCTTAAGTCACGCCAGCACAGCCCTGGATGGGGCGGGAGCTATTTTTCACAATCCCGCGATCACCGCTTTCTGGGAAGACAAAAAACTGCTACTGAGCTATCAAAACCGCTTTTTCTTACCGGACCTTCGGGTAGCGCACGGGGGAATAGCCATTCCTACGGCCCTGGGTACCCTGGGCGGGAGCCTGGCCACCGAGGGCTCCCGCCTGGCCAGCAATGGTATGGCCAGCGTTTTTTACAGTCGTGGATTTGGGAAATACTTTAGTGCCGCCCTGCAGGTCAACTACCAGGTAAGTGGGGTTCAAGAAAGCCGGGTTTTCCAGACGGCTACTTTTCACGCCGCCCTCTACAGTAAGCTGGGAGATAAGCTGCGCCTGGGTTTTTTGTTGTACAATCCCTCTACCAGCTACCTGGACCGGGCCACCGGCCAGCGGCTTCCGGCGGTAGGGAGCCTGGGGATGAGCTATGTTTTTAATGAAAACAGCCGGCTGCTGGCCAATGTGCGGGCCCACAGCGAAAATGCCTGGCGCTATGCCCTGGGCTACGAGCTGACTCTCCTGGACGCGCTGTACCTGCGGGCCGGCGCCGCCCTGGCCCAAAGATCCAGCATAAGTGCCGGGCTGGGCCTGGACTGGAAAAATCTGCAGTTTAACCTGGCCTACCAGTACCAGCAGGTGCTGCGCAGCAATCTGGTGTATGGCCTGCAATGGCGCTGGCCATGAAAATCCGTGACCTTAACCTCATCCTGCTGCTCTTATCTTCCCCTGCTTTGACCGCCCAGGAGCCGGCCCAAACGCTGGAATACGAGCTCGAAAGCCTGGCGGAAACCAACGAAAACAGCGAAACAGACCTCACCCAGCTCGCCGAAAACCTGGCCATTCTGGAAGAAAATCCCCTTCCGGTCAATTTTGCCACCGCTGAGGAGCTGCTGCAAATCCCCTTTCTGAGTCCTTTCCAGGTAGATGAGCTCCTACGTTACCGGGAAAACAGCGGCGCGCTCCTTAGCCGCTACGAGCTCGCGGCTCTTCCCGGCTGGGACCGAAATACCATAAGGCGGGTGCTGCCCTTTGTTCAGTTTAGCACCCAGGCGGCCGCCCCGGAGCTCTCCCTGAAAAAAGCCTGGCGCTACGCCCGGCACAATCTCATTCTTCGTAATGAAATAGACTTACCCCTGCGGGAGGGTTTCCGCCGGGACGATAGCAGCGGCTACCTGGGCCCGCCCCTGGGCAGCTATCTCCGCTACCGGGGCCAGTACGGGCGCCATCTCCGGCTTGGCTTGCTGGGCCAGCATGATCCAGGCGAGCCTTGGGGCGATCCCTATCAAGCCACGGGGATAGACCACCTGGCCGGTTTTGCCGCCCTGGAAGATTACGGCGATCTCCGGCAGCTTATCCTGGGCGATTATCAGGCGGAATTTGGTCAGGGGCTGGCCCTGTGGAGTAGCCTGGCCTTTGGCAAGGGCGCCAGTGCCACCGGCGTACAGCGTTTTGCCTCTGGCTTTCGGCCCTTCAGCGGGTCGGAAGAAAATCGCTTTTTCCGGGGCCTGGCGGTGAGTTACGGTCCTGAGCAATGGCAAACAGATCTCTTTTACTCCCGCCATGCCCTGGATGCCAACGTGAGCCTGGTAGACTCCTTTCAAAATCCGGAGCTGGTGAGCTCCCTGCCCAGCACGGGCTTGCACCGCACTTTCAGTGAATTGGGCAATAAAAACCAAAATACCCTCAGCAGCTACGGGGGCCACTTTACCTACCGCGGGGGCGCCTGGGAATGGGGCCTTACCGCCGTACAGCACGCGCTGAGCACCCCTTTGGCGGCCAGTGACCGCCTCTACCGGCGCTTTCGTTTTAAAGGTCGGCAACTCCAAAATTACAGCCTGGACTTCCAGTACCGCTTGCGGGGGCACAGTTTCTTTGGCGAAGTGGCCAGCGATGATGCCGGCCACTTCGCGGCTACGGCCGGTTTGGAAAGTCATCCGGCACCGGGGCTTTTTACCAGCCTGGTATTCCGCGCGCTAGACAAGCGTTACCGCGCCATTTACAACGCCCCCTTTGCCGAAACCGGCTCCTATGGCGAACGCGGAGCCTATCTGGGCTTGCGCTGGGAAATGGCTTCCTGGCTGCACCTGCGCGGCTATCTGGATTTGTATGAGTTTAGCTGGCTCCGCTTTGGGGTAGATGCGCCCGCCGGTGGCCGGGAGTGGCTGGTACAGCTCACCTATCCAGGCAAGAATGAGCTCAGTGGCTACCTCCGCTGGAATCACGAAACCCGCCAGGTGAATGCCGATGAAGCGCCTGATCGCCTTCCGGCATTAACCCAGCAAGTACGCCAGCGCTGGCGGGCCCACCTGAGCTACCAACCACATCCCCGCTGGGAGCTAAGTAGCCGCTTATCCCTGAGCCATTACCAGCAGGAGAGCCGCCAGGAATGGGGCCAAATGGTGTTCCAGGACCTGCGCTATACCACCCCAGACGAAACCTGGCAGTTTACCAGCCGTTTTGCCCTCATTCGTACCCCCAGTTTTGCCAGCCGCCTCTATGCCTACGAAAACGATGTGCTTTACGCCTTCAGTATCCCCGCCTATTTTGGACGGGCTTTTCGTTTTTATTTGCTTACCCGGGCCCAACTTACCGAATGGTTTACCCTGGAAATGCGCTACGCCCGCAGCCGCTTCTACGACCGGCAGGAAATCAGCAGCGGCCGCCAAACCATCTCCGGCCCCCAGCAACATCAACTGAGCCTCCAGCTGCGCTTTAGCTTTTGATGCCCCGGATACCGGCCCGGCCTCGTACCTTTGGCGCCCATGAGTATTGGCAAGCGTTTTTTCTACTTCCTCATCGGTTCGGGGATGGGCATTTTGATGGTCATCTTCCTCTTTGGTGATCGTGACATCCAGTGCAATTATTGGCCCAACGACCGGGTGCTCTATGACCTGCGCCGGCAACAACTAAAACTGGCCCCAGCGGCCCAAACCTTCCACCAAGAACAAGCCCTTCCCGATAGTGTGTGGACGTGGGCCCTGGAGCGCGGAGACGTAGATTTTGCCGCCAGCCAGCCCCGGAAAAAACCTTGTAAGATATACGTGATAGACCTTAAAGCGCCGGATCCCCCCCTGCGCCTCACCGTGGAAAGCTGCGATAGTGTAGCCACCGTGCAAGAGGTAGAAAGGCACCGGCCGGAGGGGCCATAGCTTGCTAGTAGGTTCCCCCCGGAATGGGGTCCGCTTAGCTAGTGTTTGTCCACAGAGTCTGGTGTCTCGTCTAGAAAGTTCAAGAAAAGCTTGCCCCGAAAGCATTCGGGGCCTGTCCCGACTT
>JAVLBR010000259.1:0-2504 GCA_031581125.1 Schleiferiaceae bacterium
AAGTCCTGCGGCAGCGGGATTTCTGCCGTTAGAAGGATCAAGTTTCCCTTTACGAATGGAGGGCACTATCAGCTTGGGCCACCCGGCAAGAGTCGTGCGGTAGCCGGGCAACGCACATTTGGCCGGCAGGCCGAAAAACAATAAAAATAGCTGCGCTATTTTCGCCGTATGATATCTGTAAAACCCTTCCCCGCCTTGCGGCCACCGCGCGATAAGGCCTATCTGGTGGCCACCCGCTCCTACCTGAGCTATTCGGAAACGGAGCTCAACGACAAGCTCAACAACAATCCCTACACCTTCCTGCACGTGATCAACCCCCGGGAAGGCTGGCACCTGGAACACGGCCCCCAAAAATATGGGCAGGTACGGGACGCCTTTGAAAAAGCCTGGCAGGCAGGTACTTTCCAGCAGGACCCGGCTCCGCAGTACTATATCTACCGGCAGGAAAAAGATGGCAATGAATACGTGGGCGTGATAGCCGGGGTGGCCGTGGCCGATTATGAGGCCGGAAAAATCAAAAAACACGAAAAAACGCTCACTCGCCGCGAGGAGCTCTTTACCGATTACCTGGAGACCACCGGTATCAACGCCGAGCCGGTGCTGCTTACCTATGAGGATGATGGGGAGCTGGATAAGCTTTTTGCCCGTTACTTAGGGCAAAGACCGGAATATGAATTTACCAGCACGGATATGGTCCTGCATCAGCTTTGGCTGGTAAGCGATACGGCTCACCAGCAAGTGGTAGAACAGGCCATGGCACGGCAAGAAGCGCTTTACATAGCGGATGGGCATCACCGCTGTGCCAGCTCTGCCCTCCTGGCCCGGCGGGTGGATGAGCGGCCGGAGCCGCCGAAAAGCGATGCCCACCGCTACTTTATGGCTTTGCTCATAGGGGAGGAACAGATGAAGGTGTACGATTACAACCGCCTGCTGCGCAATACGACGGACAAAGGCACCCCCCAAATCCTGCGAGAACTATCTACCCACTTCCTGATAGAACCCCGCGGGACTACGCCCTGCAAGCCGGAGAAAATCCACGAGATAGGGATGTTTCTGGAGGGCAACTGGTACAAACTGGCGCCCAAAATGGGTACTTACGACCCCAGCGATCCGGTAGACCACCTCGACGCCGAGATCCTCAACCGCCATGTGCTGGCCCCCATTTTTGATATTCACGATCTGCGCTCAGATCACCGAGTAGACTTTATGGCCGGCACAGAAGGGCTGGAAGGGCTGGAAGAAAGCGTCCGGGCGGGTAAGCATTCGGTGGCCTTTGCGCTGTACCCGGTGCCCATAGAACAGATCAAAAAGGTAAGCGACGCGGGGCTCACCATGCCTCCCAAAAGCACCTTTGTGGAGCCGAAGCTTAGGAGTGGTTTAACGGTCTACCAGATTTTACCTACTTAGTGTCTGTCTATAAAGTCTCTCGCCTGTGGCGAGACGATCGTCCTCAAAATCCTCATCTCGCTTGTAGCGAGACTGCGGTTTTATCGTCCTCTCGCGCCTCCCCGAATAAGTCGGGACAGGCCCCGAATGCTTTCGGGGCAGGCTTTTCTTGAACTTTCTAGGACAGACACTCGCCTTTATAGACAGACACTATTTAGTCTTTTGGGCGCGGATTTGATGATAATCCAGCTCATCTTGTGCCGTCACCAGGGGCTGCCATGCTGCCGGCAGGGCGCGGCTTTCGGTTATTTCCCCCACGTGGAGGGTGTGATCGCCGTGGCGGTGGCTTTGCTTTAACTGGCAATGGAGATAGGGAAGATCGTCTATGAGGAGGGCGCGGCCTTTAAGGGTAAAAGGGACGCCATTGATGGCGGCTTCTTCTACCTGGTTGGTCCCTGCAAAAAGCTCGGCGTAGTGCGCGCGCGCTTGGTCCAATAAATGAAGGGTAAAGGATCCGCTGTGATCAATGGTTTCATTAAGATGGCTAAACAGGCCTACCGATACGCCCAATAGAGGCGGCTCAAAGGCGAGGCGGCTGACCCACTGAATGGTGCCTGCGGCGTAATAGGGCTGGTCGCGGGTGGCCATTTCTTCGGCCGGTTTGGCCGCGGTAAGGAGGTAAAGTTGCTGGGATACACGAGGGTGCTTAGACATAAAGGAGTATAAATTAATACCCAAGCAACCACCAAACGCAGCGGGTGGTTTCCGCTGCGCTCAAAAGCTCTTTGAAAAATCTACCAGGCCGCAGATAAATTGCCACGCCGCCGGTGCTGGTGTGCGGCCACTACTTAGTGTCTGTTCTAGAAAGTTCGAGAGTCTCGCCAGTGGCGAGACGTAGCTTTGAAAATCAAGGAGTTTACCTTAGTAAATGACTGTTTTCAAAGCAAGCATAACGCAGCTATCGGACTTTATAGACAGACACTACTTGACGGTTTCGTAGCTCACCTCGTCGTTTTGGCACTTGTCATCGGGGCTGGCCCCACAAAAAGAACAGGGCTCTCCTGAATCATTAAGGAAAGGGCTATTGCTGGCACAAGTGCCCGAAAATTCGCCGTCTT
>JAVLBR010000260.1:0-2483 GCA_031581125.1 Schleiferiaceae bacterium
CTAGATAATCTTTCCAAAAAAAATGGGGAATGGTGCCCAAAAGCCGCGGAAGCCCTGCTTTTTCATTTGCCACAACTGGAAGACCCGGGGCTTGCCTTTCTGGCTGCCCTGGAGACCTGGGAGCAAAACCTCCGCCAGCAGTTCCCCCACGCCCCAGATTTTATCCGCCCCGGCTTTGACACCCTGGGCATAGAAGAGGATTATGGTTTGTAGATAGGCAAAAGGGCTTCTTAAAAAACTACGGCCGCAGCGCGCCCCTTTCCTTTGGCCGGCAGGCCCCACCCAAGCAAGGAGAAAGCTATGCTACAGGCGTGGCAAAATTTTTGATAGGGCGCGGCCTTTTTCGTAATTTTCCCCCGCTTAAAAAAACACGGATCACCGCATGCTCAAGCAGCAGCTCAATCAAAAGCTCCTTCAGAAGCTCTCCCCCCAGCAAATCCAGCTCATGAAGCTGATCCAGCTCCCTACCCAGGCGCTGGAGCAAAAAATAAAAGAAGAACTGGAATCCAATCCGGCCCTGGAAGAGGGGAGCGAGGAAAGCGAAGCGCAGGAAGAGGACTGGGAACAACAGGAAAGCACCGAAACAGAGGATAGCGAAACCATAGAAGCGGAAGACATCGACGTGGACGAGTACCTCAGCGATGATGAAACGCCCGACTACCGCCTCAAGGCCAATAACCACGCCAAAGATGACGAGGAAACCAAAGTGCCCATAACCGGGGGAACTACCTTTACCGAACTGCTCATGGAGCAGATCAGGACCAGCCGCCTGAGCGAAGAAGACCGCCAGATAGCCGAATTTATCATTGGCAATATAGACGACGACGGCTACATCCGCCGGGACCTCCCCGCGGTGGTAGATGACCTGGCTTTTACCCAAAACATTATGACCACCGAGGAGCAGCTCGAAAAGGTGCTCCACAAGGTACAGCAACTGGACCCGCCCGGGGTGGGCGCCCGCGACCTTAGGGAATGCCTTCTGCTCCAGCTAGAACGCCACAGCGATACCGAAACCAACCGGCTGGCCAGCCGCATCATTGAAAAGTACTTTGACGACTTTACCAAAAAACATTACCAAAAGCTCATGGACCGGCTGGACATAGACCGGGACCAGCTACGTGAGGCCATAGAAGAAATAACCCATCTCAACCCTAAGCCCGGTAACTCCAGCAGCTCTACCTCCCGCTCCATCCAGGAGATTATCCCCGACTTTACCATCACCGTAGAGGATGGCGAGCTCAACCTAAGCCTCAATTCCCGAAATGCCCCTACCCTTAACGTGAGCCGGGAGTACCAAGAAATGCTGGAGGCCTATAAAAAGAGCCAAAAGAAAGACGCTTCTCAGAAAGAGGCGGTTATGTTCGTCAAGCAAAAACTAGATGGCGCCAAATGGTTTATAGAAGCCATTAACCAACGCCAGCAAACGCTGGAGCTCACCATGAGTGCCATCATGAATTATCAAAAGGACTACTTTCTCACGGGCGATGAGCGGAAGCTCCGCCCCATGATCCTAAAGGACATTGCTGATGAGATCCAAATGGACATCTCCACGGTGTCCCGCGTGGCCAGTAATAAGTACGTGGCCACCCCTTACGGCACCTTTCTCATCAAGGAGTTTTTCAGCGAAAGCATGACCAATGAAGCGGGCGAGGAAGTAAGCACCCGGGAGATCAAAAACATCCTGGCTGAAGCCGTAGAAAACGAAGATAAACGCAAGCCCCATACGGACGATAAGCTGGCCCAGTTTCTCATAGACCAGGGCTACCCCATAGCCCGCCGTACCGTGGCCAAGTACCGGGAGCAACTGGACATCCCCGTGGCCCGGCTCCGCAAAGAACTCTAAGCCATGAACCGCCGCCTGGCCCACCTGCTCAGTTACCTTTTTCACCCCGCCATCTACCCCATTCTGGGCACCTTCGTGCTGCTGCGGGTCCAGCCCATGCAGTTCCCCTCCCGGATGATTATCCTGGCGGTGCTCCTGGTTTTTTGCGGTACCTATTTGGTCCCCGTGCTGGCCAGTGTCCTGCTCTACCGCCTGGGCCTCATGGACAGCCTTCAGATGAATCAGGCCCGGGACCGCCGCCTGCCCTACATCTTCAGCGCGGTTAGTTTTTACTTTACCGCCCTTTTGCTGCAGCAGGTAGACATCCTCCACCAGGCATACCTCTTTCTTCTGGGCAGCACCCTGGTTATCATCTTGCACCTCCTCCTGCTGAGCCGTACCAAGCCCAGCGCCCACCTGGCGGGCATCGGCGGGTTTTTGGGCCTGCTCCTCGCCCTCAGTTTTCAGCTGGGCGTAAACCTACTCCCCTACATCCTGGCCACCCTCCTGGTGAGCGGCTTAGTGGCCAGCGCGCGGCTGCGCCTGGAAGCCCATACCCCCGGCGAGTTGTGGACCGGCTTCCTCACCGGCCTATTCATCGTAGGCAGCTTGCTCTTCTTATAGGACCGCATTTTTGGGCCTGGCGGCCAAATGAGGGAGC
>JAVLBR010000025.1:0-20139 GCA_031581125.1 Schleiferiaceae bacterium
TCCTTTTTTAAGGAGGGGAGAGTGGGGGTGCGCTCTTCAAAATACTGGCATGCAAATATCTGCAAGCTGTATCGGAGATGCATACCTTCCTGCCCGGCGACTTTCAGCAGGCCAGCGTTAAAACCTTAAGGCCTTTTATTCTTTAGTTTGGTTTCGGCAGCGGCGAGATGCGTCTCGCCACGAGCAAGATTAGACTTCATAGACAGACACTAAATAGTGCTTGTCCATACAGTCGAGTGTCTGTTCTAGAAAGTTCAAGAACGAGGCGCGAGAGGACGATAAAAGCGCAGTCTCGCTAGAAGCGAGATGAGCATTTTGAGGACGATCGTCTCGCCACTGGCGAGAGACTTTATAGACAGACACTAAATAGGGAATACCGTACTTTTGACGGTAAACCCGAAACACTTTCTCATGAAAGCACTTGTCCTCCGTCCGCTCCTATGTGCAGGTTTGGCCTACTTCGCGGTAGCTTGCAACGCCCAGGAAGTACCGCGCAAAGCAGAACAAATACGTTGGGCCCTGAAAGCCGCCCCGGAAAAATACCGGGATTCTGCCACCGTAAAAGGCTACACCGCTGATGGTGATCTTCAGGTAATCCGCGCCGGGAGCAATGCGCTTATCTGCCTGGCAGACGATCCCGCAAAGGAAGGCGTTTCCACGGCCTGTTACCATCGGGACCTGGAACCCTTTATGGCCCGAGGACGGGCGCTTCAGGCACAGGGTAAATCCCAAGGGGAGATCCGGCAAATTCGGGGGGCGGAAATAGAGGAAGGTACTTTGCGCATGCCCGATAAAGCGACGCTTTATGTGTTTTCCGGACGCTACGATAGCACGGCCGCAGCCCTCACCGATGGCTACCGGCGCTACGTGGTGTATATGCCTTTTGCTACGGGAGAAAGCACGGGACTCCCTACGCAGCCTCAGGAACCAGGCGGTCCCTGGCTTATGGATGCGGGTACGCACCGGGCCCACATTATGATATCGCCTGCCAAATAGTGTCTGTCTATAAAGTCGGCTTTCGCGAGGCGATTTGGCCTTCTGGGCGGGAGCGAGAAATGGATGCTCGATGAGGTTAAATTGTTGAATTGGGTAACTGTTTAACTGGTGAGGGAAGTGAGGCAGGTAAGGCTAGGGGGGGGAGTAGACGCTAGATATTCGGTCGATGCGTTTTTGGATATTAGACGGGAAGGGTTGTTTTACAGAAGTTAGGGGCGCTTTACTCTCACTCATCTTTAATGGCAAAGGCCCCCAAACCCCCCAAGGGGGCTTAACACCTGCTACCCCATCAAAAGCAGCCAATCCCGAGCGGCAAGCTTCCAAGAAATAGAACTCCGGCGGTCCAGACGCGGCCTAAAGTCCCCCTTGGGGGGATTTAGGGGGCTAAAATACTGGAAAAGAGATAATTGATGAAGAAGCACTCCCCCGTACCTGACTTTCTGGTCAGGGATCACAATAGACTCATTAGCACCACAAAATACCCTCTACCAGAAAAGTATTAACTTTCAGAATGCTAGGGTATTATGATTTTTTTATATGAGAGTCCCCCTGGAGCGGCACCGCCGCACCATATCCTGTTAGTATAACAAGGATACTAAGCACTGGGGAGGCATCATCTCATGGCCGTATGTTTATAGCTTGCCGGATCCATTGTATGTTGAAAGAAGCCGGGCGCATGAATCTGGGATCATGGCCTTTTGCGCGGGAGCGATGAATTAAAGTACAAGCTTAGTGTAAGCGGGAAGTGACGGAGGAGTACCCCCCCCCGCAGGTGACTTTTTGCCTACTCTAACTCAACGCAGCAGTAGAAGACTACCCTGATGCTTTTGCTCCGCGGTGTATAAAACGTAGCTGTAGGTTCCTTGGGGGGCGGATTTCCCCTGGAAGCGACCATTCCAAAAATGACGGAAGGGCTGATCCGTCTTAAATACCACCTGGCCCCATTTATTATATACCCGCAGTTGGGCCTGCTCATCGCAGGCATCGCCCTGGATCACCCAGCGCTCGTTCAGCCCATCTCCATTGGGGGAAAAGGCATTGGGGATATAGGTTTCATTCCGAAGCTGCTCCAGGTAAAGTCTTACGTTTTGTTCGTACTGGGTATTGCAGAGCGGGTCGTGAATGGCGAGGCGCAAGAGCTTTTCTCCGGGGTAATTAAATTGAATGTCGGGAAGGGGCGTCTCCCATTGCTGGTCTTCGTGGCGCCACCGGTATTTATAGCGGGCCCGGGGTTCATGAAGTTTGATATTGACCTGCCCGTTACCACAGGCCTTTAGCGAAACTTGGGCTCCTGGCGTGGGGACCGTGTCGCGGAAGTGAACGCCTATAAGCAAGGTGTCTTGGCGCTGGCATTGGTCGTCCCGGGCTATGAGCTGTACCTGATGGGGGCCGGGACTTATGAAGCTATGCTCCGGTTCTGCTTCGGTACTGGTATGGCCATCGCCAAAGTCCCATTGGTAGCTATCCGCAAGTTGGCTATGGTTTTCAAAGCTGACATGATAGTCTTGATCACAGGCCAGATATTGCGCTTGAGCGGCTGCTTTCGGGGTAAGAATGCTGTCGTGTTCAATCACCAGCGTGCTGGTGTCGCTCACCCCACAGATGCTGTCGTAGGCGATCAGCGTCACCGGGTAAGTGCCTAATTGCTGGTACGTGATGCGCGGGGCGCGTAGATGAGAGCTGTCGCCATTCCCAAAGGTCCAGCGATAATGCGTGGCATTGCGGCTTTGGTTGGAGAAATTCACCCGTAAGCTCTGGCAAATGGTATCATTGCGGGAAGTATAGCCTATCCGCGCTTCGGCGCGCAGGTTCTGCTGAAAAGAAAACTTGCTCACCATCATATTACAACCTGTATTGCCGGACTGGGAGGCGTAGGCCTGCGGACTGGCATTGGGTCCCCTGTCGTTACAGTTGGAGCAGATGGCCTGATAGAGCACGCCGTTTTCATCAAAGCGGTTGGTGCCACCGTCTACGTGTTCATTGTCCGCCCCCCCCAAATAGCTAGCGTAGAGAAGACTTCGAGCGTTGCGGTAAAGCACCATGAAATAGAAGTCGCTACCATCGGTATTGCCTTGATAGGCATCCGATACAGTGGTGAGGTTGTTGGTATTTCCATTTTGCTGGCGCGGGAAGCCTGCCACGTTGGCCTTGCCGTTCCATCCGCTCAGGTAGATGTTAAGGCAGCGGTCTACGTAAAAGGCGGAAGGCACCCAGTCTTGCTTGTTTTGACCGCTACCGAGGGTGGTTTGCCAGTGGATGTTATCCAGGTCGGCCTTAAACTTGGTGATAAATTGGCTAGCTCCGGCCTGATGGTAAAGGTTGGCGCTTACGTTCCAATTACTGGCCGTTTGCCCAGTGATGTAAGGAGCGCCAAAGCGGTCTATACTCAGCAAAAAGCTTAGGTCTCGTTTGTTGCTGCCATAGTAGCTACAGTTTTGGATTTGGCCGGTATGCAGGTCTAGCTTGGCCAGAAAACCATCGGTGCTTCCGCCGTAGTTTTCCTGAAAGGCACCATCGGTAAAGGGAAGGTCGCTGCTCTGCGTGGCGCCGGTTACGTAGGCGTCATGCGCGCCGCTGGATTTCACATTAAAACCGGCGTCATTTCCGCTGCCGCCTATAAAAGTGCTCCAATGCAGCTGTTGCAATTGTTTCCCGAGCAAAGCTACCACCGCCTGCTGGCTGCTATCCGCTCTTTGGATCACGGTATTGTTTTGGTCGGGAAACTGTACGCTCTCGGTGCTGCTGGTAATAAGCACCTCTTGGTTGTCCGTTAAGACCAGCTCCCCCCGCTGGTGGTCCCCGTAGTTGAAAGCTAATTTATTCCAGCCGTCGTTTTGGTTTCCGCCCAAAAAGGTGCTGCCCAGGAGTTGATCGCCTTCCGGGCTAAGCCGTGCCACAAAGAGGTCGCAGCCGTTTTGCAAGTGGTTATAGGCTGGGGCTTCTTGATACGGCCCGCCCTGGAAATGGCTCTGGATGGCTTGGCTGGTCACGGGGAAGTCCGCGGAACCCGTAGTACCGAGCAGGTACAAACTACCAGATTCGTCGGCCATGGTGCTCTGCACCAATTCTACGTCGTTGCCGCCCAGGTAGGTGGCATAAAGCAGCGCACTGCCGTCTCTGGAAAATTTGCTGATGGCCAGGTCTACATTGAAAATAGAATCCCCCGCGAAGCCTGTTTGGAAACTACCGGTGGTGGTCGGGTAATTCGCGCCAAAGTTTACCCCTGCTCCATACATGGTGCCGTTTTCTCCGTAAGTAGCGCTGGCGGCATAGTTGAGATCTCCGCTTCCGGAATAGGAGCTAAATTCCAGTTTGGGGTCAATGACTAAGGGGTAGCGCGGATCATAGGCCCCTACCTGAAAGCCCATAAGGGTGTCCCGGCGCTGGTAATGTACTTTTACGGGGACCTTCTTCCCCTTGATCCATTGGTAGGCTTCCGGGATGTAGGCCCGACAGGAGCCCAGGCCGTGTTTTAATAGGAGGGTGTCTCGCTGCCACTGAAAAGATTCCAGCCCTTCATAATACCAGCGAATTTGCTTGGGGTTGGCTCCCGGGGCTACATACAGATCGTACTTGAGGGCTTTTTCCTGCAGCTGATAGCGCAGCTCTACCCCCGGATAAAGCTCTTTTTGTTTTAACCTTTGGTAAACCGGCACCCGCGCGCGCCACTGGCTGGGCTTTCCCTGGAAGTAATTGTGATAAAAGGGCAGGCGATCTTCCCCTTTGCTACTTTGTGCCTGGCCCTCTACAAAGCGCAGCCGAAAGGCGGCCGCCTGGGGGGGCTTAGCATGGTGGGGAGCGCTCTGATGACCCGTCTCATGAGGCGGGTTTAATAAGGCTACGCTGTAGCCCTCTTCTTCTATGAACAAGGCGCCATGCACGAGGTCCGTCCGATAAAGGACTTCTTCCGGCCATTGTCCTTTATTGGGCACAAAACCCGCACCTTCGGGCGCCTGCTGTGCCCAAAGACCAAAAGAGGCCAGTAAGACCAGATATGTGATTAGTTCCCGCACAATTTTTTGGTAGGGTAAAATTAGAAAATTTCCAGTAGCCGTTTTTGCTCAATGAGTGTAGGCTGGATTTCAGTTTGTTTCCGGTGGCCCATTGCGCCAAATCGCCTCCAGCCAGTATTTCCTTTCCCGGGTTTGGGTGGCCAGTAAAAAGCGGTTGCGGTGGGGCTTAAGCTTCCACTTTTGGCTTATTTGATCGGCTCTTAGGGGGTAGTTGCGGCTCACCACGTTAAGCCTCGCCCCCCGCAGGTCCTTTCCACCGGGCTTATGCTGCTTGATGACCTCCCACATACGCCCCGGATAGTCTGGATAGGCTTTTGCCGCGGTGTATAGTTGGGAATTGGGGTGGAGCTTGGCCAGGTCGTATTGCTGGGCCATCTGATCGCCCAGGCGAGCCTTACGCAGCGCTGCGTTGGGTTCGTAGAGGTAAGTTTCGGGTTCTCCGTAGTAAAGCGCACTCGCCCCTCGTTCCGGGCTAGCAAAGTGATGCAGTACTTCCTGGCCATCCAGGTGCCAGGCATGGTAGCTTAGGGGCGCGGGCTTCTCTCGTAGCTCTACCAACAGTTCTTTGCACTCATTGCGGTAGGCCAGCACATGAATGCTTTGGAGGTACCGCAGGGTTTCGGAAAGCCACCGGAGGTCCAGCAGCGGACTGAGTTTGGCCCATACCCGGCTTCCCTTCTGCACCAGCATCTCTTCCCATTCCGTAAGGCGGGGCGCGTAATCTTCGAGGTGCAATTGCCGCTGCCCATTTTTGCGGCGAGAAGGGTCCAGGAAAAGAAGGTCTGCAGAGCCCGTGTCTCTTTCCAACCATTCCTCCGCGGTCATTATTTCCGTAGGCGCTTCCTGGCCCAGTTCGGCCAGGTTGTGCTGGGTAAGCCTTGCCAGGGGCGCATGGGGTTCTACTAGCCGGGCCGATCTGGCTCGCTGCGATAGCTGCCAAAAATCTACTCCGGTACCCCCCGTGAGGTCTACCAGCGCCGCGCCTGCCGGGTCTATGATCTGGGCTTTGAGCCGGGCCATGGCCTCGGAGCTGGCTTGTTCCAGGTGCATGCGGGCGGGGAGCATCAAGTTCCAGCGGGCGTACCAGCTGGGGAGCTTTTTGCGGATCTGCTGGTGGGCGGCTATTTGGCTTAGCAAGAGTTGTTTATCGGCTGCTCCGCTGTAGCGCAGCATTAAGGGGGGGATATCGGCATCTTGATGACGGTCCAGGAAAGCCTTTTGGGCCGGGGCCTTTACCCAGCTTTTCCACTCCTGGAGCCTGCTGGCATCCCACTGCTCACCGGTTTTGAATTCCAAAGGCATAGGCCAGAATATTGGTACCCATTTGCAGCGCCAGCCGCCTTTTTTCGGGCGGGTCATTATGGACTTCTGCGCTTTCCCAGCCATCCCCTATGTCGCTCTCGTGGGTGTAGAGCACGGCCAGCCGCCCATCGATGCGAATCCCAAAGGCGGCGGGCGGTTTTCCGTCGTGTTGATGGATTTTGGGCAGCCCTTTGGGAAAGGAAAAAACATTCCCAAAAAGCGGATGGCTGAGCGGCAGCGGCTTTAGTTCTTTACCGGGGAATAGTTTCTGGAGCTCCCGGCGGATGTAAGGGTCCATGCCGTAATTGTCATCTATGTGCAGAAAGCCTCCGCCGGCCAGGTAACGGCGCAGGTTTTCGCGTTCCGCCTGGTTCCACAGCACGTTGCCATGGCCGGTCATGTGCACCCAGGGGTAGTTAAAGAGGTCGGGCGAGCTGGGCTCTACATAGCTGTAATCCGGGTTAATGCGCGTGTCCAGGTTTTCGTTGACAAAGCGTGCCAGATTGCGCACCGCCGTGGGATTCACGTAATAGTCGCCACCTCCGCGGTACTTCAACACGGCCAATTGGAAATCATACGGCTGGGCCATTAAGGCGCCACTCCACAGTAGTACGAATAGGATGCCTATTTTTTGCTTCATATCGGTCAAAGTTAACCATTCCAGCCCCGTTTGATCAGTGGGGCGGCGGCCACCGCCATAGCGGCCGTTTCGGTGCGCAGCACCTCCTTTCCCAGGTCCAGTCCCTGGAAGCCCGCTTCCCGGGCGGCGGCGATTTCTTCGGGCGAAAAATCGCCCTCCGGACCTATCAATACCAGGGTTTCTTCTTGCCACGCTAATTGCCCCAGGGGCTGTCGCTTTCCCGCTTCCAGGTGCGCCAGGTAGCGCTGGGGGGCTGCCGCCGAGGCCAGAAAAGAAGCCAGCCCTTCCATGGGTCGTAGCTCGGGGATAAAGCCCTTGTGGCTCTGTTTTACGGCCGCTTCTATGGCGTGGCGGTCTTTTTCGGGGCGCACCTTTTTACGTTCTGAGAAGCGGCAGCGCAGCGGCGTGATGCTGGCCACCCCCAGCTCGGTACACTTTTCCAGCAGGAAGCGGTAGCGCTCATTGGTTTTAGGGGGGCCTACGGCCAAATGTAATACCGGCCGCCTTTCCCTTCTTTCTTCCCGTAGGAGCTTCAGCCTACAGCGTTTGGCATCCGTCTCTTGTATTTCCGCCCGGTAAACGATGCCATCTCCCAAAGTAAGACGCACCTCCTGCCCCTCTTCCAGGCGAAGCACCCGCAGAAGATGATGACTTTCCCCGGGGCCCAGCCAGGCATGCGTACCTTGTTTTTCAACGGCTATAAAGTGATGCATTAGGCGCCTATGCGGTCTTTTTTCTTGCTCTGGGGCTTGTTGATATTGCGCTCGATAAACTCGATGATTTTCCCGGCCACATTTACGGCCGTGGCTCTCTCTACCCCTTCCAGTCCAGGGGAGGAGTTCACCTCCAGGATTAAAGGCCCCCTTTTGCTTTGCAGGAGGTCTACGCCCGCGATGTTAAGGCCCAGCGCTTTAGTAGCGTTTGCCGCCGCGGTACGTTCGGCCCGGTTTAGTTTTATGAGGGTGGCGGTACCGCCGCGGTGGAGGTTGCTGCGAAAGTCGCCCTCTTTTCCCTGGCGTTTAAAAGCGGCTACTACTTTCCCTTCAATAACGATGGCACGGATATCGGCGCCTCCAGCTTCGGATATAAATTCCTGGACCAGGATATTGGCACTTAAGCCGTGAAAAGCCTCTATCACGGATTTGGCCGCTTTGCGGGTTTCGGCCAGGACCACCCCCAGGCCCTGGGTGCCTTCCAGGAGCTTGACGATGAGGGGCGGGCCTCCCACTTGCTTGATCAGGTGGTCGGTGTCGCCCGGCTGTTTGGCAAAGGCCGTGGTGGGGATGCCCAGGCCATGACGGCTCAAAATCTGGGTGGCCCGGAGCTTATCCCGGCTGCGTACCAGTGCCAGGGAACTGCAGGTGGTGAATACCTTCTGCATCTCAAACTGACGGATAATACTGCTGCCGTAAAAGGTGACCGATGCCCCGATCCGCGGGATGATGGCATCTACCTCGGTAACGGGGTGATCCTTGTAATTCACCTGCGGTGCCCCACTTTTCATCACCGAAAAAATGCGGGTATGGTTGATCACGCTCATTTTGTGCCCCCTTTCTTCTCCTGCTTGCACCAGGCGGCGGGTGGAGTAGAGCTTGGGGTTGGTAGACAGGACGACGATGTTCATTCTGCTTGCACTGAGGCTGTTTTTTCGTTGTAATTGAGGTTATTTTGGCTTACGTCTACCAGGAAGCGGTTTCGCAAAAAACGCTTCCCAAGCAGGATGGGAAATTTCATTTTTTCCCGGAAACTGAGGGTGAATTCGGTTTTAATTTTTCGTTGGTACAGATTTATCGTGGTTTTGATGCTGTAGCGTTCGTCCAGAAGGCCATTGCTGCTGCGCACACGCCGCACCCGAAACTGGGAAAAGCGGTATTGCTGGCGGTCGTAGATCTTGAACCGGGGATCGTACAGGCGAAAACAAAGATATTCGGTTCCGTCCTTTTCCAAGAGGTGTACATCCCGGCAGTGCAGCGTGGAAGTAGCTGCTCCGGTGTCTATTTTGCAAGCCACGTTTTCCAGATTGAAGTCGGGCAGGTCAATGCGGTCGGTGGCGCCTATGATCTTTTTCTTTTTTGCCATAAAAGGGGTTAATGGGAATGGCTATACCGGTAGGGATGTAGCACATTTGGCCGGTAGGCCAAAATAACGGGGAATGGCTGGCACTACCAAAGCCCTCTAAAGCGGGCGGCGGGCCTCGATGGGCGTATCAAGGGGGGCGGCGGTGCCCTGCAGGTGCTGGAAGTAGCCGCTGATGGCTATCATGGCCCCATTGTCCGTGCAGTATTCGAAAGCGGGGAGGTATACCTGCCAGCCTTTTTGGGCGGCGCGGTCCTGGAGGGCCCGGCGCAGGCCGCTGTTGGCGCTTACCCCGCCGGCCAGGGCCAGGTGGGGAATATGGTGTTCCTGCGCGGCTTTTTCCAGCTTGCCCAGGAGGATGCGGATAATGCTGGCCTGCAGGCTGGCGGCCAGGTTGGCCTGGTTTTCTTCTACGAAGTGGTCGTTTTGGCGCACTTCTTTCTGAAGAAAGTAAAGGAAGCTGGTTTTGAGGCCACTAAAACTGAAATCGTAGCCTGGAATCTTAGGTTCGCTAAAGGAAAAGCGATCGGGGTCGCCTTGCTGGGCAAGCTTATCGATGAGCGGCCCCCCGGGGTAAGGAAGGCCCATGATTTTGGCGGCTTTATCAAAGGCCTCTCCGGCGGCATCATCGATGGTTTGGCCCAGTAGCTGGTGGGCATGGGGGCTGTGTACCTTGATAATCTGCGTATGGCCGCCACTTACGGTGAGGCATAAAAAGGGGAAGGGCGGGGTGGCCTGGCGCTGGTCCTCGATGAGATGCGCCAAAAAATGGGCTTGCATGTGATGGACGGGGTAGAGGGGCAGGTCCAGGGCCAGGGCCATGCTTTTGGCAAAAGAAGCGCCCACTAGGAGCGACCCCAGTAAGCCTGGCCCCGCCGTGAAAGCAATGCCACTAAGGTCTTGAGAATCAAGGTTGGCTTGCGCCAGCGCGGCCGTTACTGTGGGGACGATGTGCGATTGATGTGCCCGGGAGGCCAATTCCGGCACTACCCCGCCGTAATCGGCGTGAATTTGCTGGTTTGCCGTTACATTTGCAAGAATTTTGCGGTTTTCCGCTACCGCGGCGGAGGTGTCGTCACAACTGCTCTCAATCCCCAGGATATAATGCTTCATAAAGGCAAAAGTACTATACGCGCCCTTCTTCGATGGCTGCGCCGGATAGTTCTGGGTTTCCTCATTTTCCTGGTGCTGCTCAGTATCTTGTTGTCTATCCCGTCGGTTCAGGTGCAGGCGGCCCGGTGGGGCGCTGCCTGGCTCCAGGATTCCTACGGGGTGGACCTAAGCTTGAAAAAATTTGCCTATACCTTCCCCAACCGGGTTGCTTTCGAAGAGCTGCTCCTAAAAGACGATCGCCAGGATACGCTCATTTTTGTGAGGGAATTGGAGGGGCGCTTTTTGGGTTTTGATCCCTCTCAAAACCGGCTTCACTTACAAAACACGGAAATAGAAGGCCTGCGCTTTTATTGGCTCACCTATCCGGGAGAAGCGCAGAGCAATTTCGACCACTTCGTAGCGCGATTGCGCCCTTCGCAACCAGATACGGCCGCCTCGCCCTTCGGAATGGACATAGGTAAAATCCGGATTCTGGATAGCCGCTTTCGTATGGAAGACCTAAACTGCGATAGCTGTTACCGGATGGACTACCAGAAGCTCCACCTGGCAGCCAAAAATTTCCAACTACGGGGCACCGGGGTGGCGGCCCAATTTGATGAGGCCCACTGGGAAGATCGCTATGGCCTTACGGTAGAGGAACTCAACGGGGCGCTTTATTACAGCGATACGGCCCTGGGCGCAGAAGACCTTGTGCTGCAAACGGCCGGAAGTTACCTGGAAGGCGACTTTGGATTGGCTTATCCAGGGCCCGGAGCTTTTTCGGATTTTGCCCGGACCGTGCACATCCAGGCCCACTGGGCGGAGAGCAGGCTTCGCCTAAAAGAGCTTGAGGCCTATGCACCGGCCCTTCCGTCCTTAGGTACGGTGGGCTTTTCCGGTAGCATGATGGGTAAGCTCAACCGGCTGGAAACAGATAATTTACGCTTGACCATGGCCGGGCAAACGGAACTGGAAGGAGATTTTGCCTTTCGTAACCTTACCCAGCCGGATTCTATTTGGCTCAAAACGGCCCGGTTTGCCCTCAGCACTTCCCCCGCGGACCTGCGCATGGTAGCTAGTCGTTTCGATACGGTCAATTGGCCCGCCGGCTGGTCGTCCATGGGCGCTACCCGGTTGACGGGGGCTTTTGAGGGCTACTTTCATGATTTTGAAGCAGGTGTGGCTTTAAAGAGTGACTTGATCCAGGCCCAGGTGCAAGCACATTTGGCCCGGCAGGGCCCCCAGCAAAAAATGCATTACGCGGGAAAGCTCACCTGGCAAAAGCTAAAGCTGGGCGCTTTACTGGCGCAGCCTCAACTGGGCGATTCCCGGGGGGAGTTTAAGCTTAAGGGGCAAGGCACGGAGCTGGAGGAGATTAAGGCCCGTGTGGACGGGGAACTGCGGGAGGCAAGCTACCGGGGCTACGCTTACCAGAAGACAAGCTTGCACGGCAAGCTGGACCGCGGGCTTTTTAGGGGGACATTTGCAGTGAGCGATCCCCATCTGGTTTTCCGCTTTTCGGGGGAGGCCGGTTTTCGGGGCGATACGGGCCGCTATGACTTTGAGGCGGAGCTGGAGAGGGCGCATTTGCACCGGCTTCATTTGAGCGCCGATACCCTGACCCGGCTGTCTGCTAAGCTGGATATGGACTTTGAGGCGGTGGACCTTCAGCGCTGGCGCGGACAGATCTGGCTTAAGGAACTGGACTTCCGCCAAAAGGGCCGCCGCTATAGAGCAAACGAAACGGTGCTGCGGGCTGATGGCATGGGGCCTTTTAAGTTTTTCGACCTGCAAAGCCCTCTGGTAGAAGCAAGGCTTACGGGAAATTTTACGCCCCGCGGCTTGCGTGAGGTAGCGCAATATTTCGGGCAAAAGTATGCGCAAGGTTCAAGCGCTGAGCTGAAGCGCCCGCCGGTACAACAAGCCCAGCTAAACTTGCGCCTCCAGCAAACCCAGGACCTAATGGCTATGCTGGCCCCTCAGTGGGCGGTGGAACCTGGTGCTGAGCTGCGGGCTAGCTACGATACGGCCCAAGGCTTACAGGTGAAGGCGGAAATCCCGGGTATGCGTTACGGGGATTTATTGCTCCGCGGGGGAAGCCTGCGTTATGAAGGGAATTATGAGCAGGCCCAGCTCGGGGTTTCTTCCCGGCGGCTGGAGCTGGCCGGCGAACGCCACGTGGATAGCCTGCGCTGTACGGCCCAGCAGCGGAACGGCGAGCTGGATTACCGCCTATCGGCTGTGGTGCGAGACAGCATCGATGCCTACTTTCGGCACCGTGGCCAGGTAAGCCGCCAGGGCGGCCGGCGTTTTGATTTTAGGCTGGATACTACCCGCTTCAATGTAGGCAAACAGGACTTCACGGTGACCCCGGGAGCCCATCTCGTATTGGATAGCGGCCGGTTTTACCTGCGTTCTTTTACCCTTCGCCGGGGACCGGACAAGGTGTACCTAAGCGGTGCGGTGAGTAAGAGTCCTTACGAGGTGTTACGGGTGCAGTTTGAGCATCTTAATATCCAGCCCTTTAATTACTTTCTGGCGGGCAGTGGTACCCGGCTGCGGGGCGAAATGAATGGGGTGCTCATAGGCAACCAACTGCTGTCCAAGCCGCGCTTCCTGGCCGATGTGGCGGTGGACTCCCTGCGGCTCAACGAAGACCTCCTGGGTAGACTAAGTTTCTCCAGCTCCTACCAGCCGCGGGGCGATAGTCTGCGCGTAGCGGCCCAGCTCAAACTGGGGGAGCTGGAGACTATGCGTTTGAGGGGCCAACTGGAGCCCGTGCCCGGTGGGGCGCTTCGCGCCGATCTACGGCTGAATCGTTTCCGGGTGGCGGCCCTTAATCCGCTGGTACAGGGCGTAGCCGAAAACCTGCGCGGTATGGTGGGCGGTAAACTGCGCCTGCGGGGTACTACCACCGAGCCGCTACTGCTGGGAGCACTGCGATTGCCCAAGGTGGCCTTTACCATTTCCTTTTTGCAAACCGATTATAGCCTCGCCGGGGATCCCGTGGTGTACTTTGAAAGGGATAAAATTCGCTTTCCCAACTTAGCCTTGCGCGATACGCGCTTTGCCACGGAAGGAAGGCTGGACGGGGAAATACGGCACCAGTCTTTTAGACAATTTGATCTGGACCTGCGCATAGCCGGAGAGGAGTTGCTGGTACTAAATACGCCACCTACCCGGGACGATGCCTACTACGGGACGGCCTTTGCGGGCGGGGAGATCTTACTAAAAGGCAGCCCGGAAGACCTCCATGTGGATGCGTCGGTAAGTACCCAGCGCAAAACCCAATTTAGCATACCGGTGGTGGAAGGGGACGAGGAACGACGCTCTGACTTTGTGAGCTTTTACAATCCCCAAAAAGAAAAAGACTCCCTTGTCTTGCGGGCCGGTGAGGCTTACCAAGAGGAGGGCGTAAGCCTGGATTTTGATATTCAGGTAAACCAGAACGCCACCATTGCCATCATCCTGGACCAGGAGACGGGCAATCAAATGACGGCGAGTGGCAGCGGCCCCATCAAATTAAAAATGGATGCGCAGGGTAATATGGAACTTTTCGGGATCTATACGGTGGCTAAGGGTAGCTATAATTTTAATCTGGAAGGCTTGCTCAACAAGAAATTTGACCTCATGCCCGGAGGAACGGTGAGCTGGAGTGGGGACCCCTACCAGGCGCAGCTTAACCTTACAGCCCGCTACGTGACCAAGGCAGATCCCGGCGTATTTCTGGGCAATATGGTGAATACCAGCCCTACCCGCACGGAAGTGTTCCTGGAAGTACAGGGGCCCCTTACCAATCCGAGAATAGGCTTCGAAATAGCCTTACCTCGGGCCAACTCTACGGTGCAGGCCGTACTTAACAACCGTTTAACCAATGAGGAAGCCATCAATCAGCAGGTATTTAGCCTTTTAGCGCTCAATAGCTTTACCCCGCCCAGTAATGTTTTTGCCGGTTCCGGCGGGGGGTTGAATCAGTGGGATTTACTGGCCAACCAAGCGGCTGCTTTTCTCAATCGTTTTACCGGCGATTACCAGGTAAGCCTAAGCTACCAGGAAAACCAAGACGTGACCGCGCCTACGGACCAGGAGCTGGAAGTGGGCCTTACCAAGGACTTTTTTAATGAAAGGCTTACGGTCAATAGCAGCGTAGGGGTACCCCTTAACCAGCAAAGTGGGAATGCCAACATCGCGGGGGATTTTGAGGTAGAATACAGCCTTACCCAGGATGGTCGTCTGCGCGCCCGTGCTTTTAACCGGGCGGTGGATAACTCCTTTGGTCTCAGTTTGGGGCAACAACAAATTTATCAGCAAGGCATCGGCCTTCGCTACCGGGTAGATTTTGATCGCTTTTCCAAGCTCTGGCAAACCATCCGGCTGGGTAAAGGCAAGCAAGAGGAAAAACCGCAGCTTCCGAAGCAGACGGACTAAAGCCTAATGGCCCTACTCATTTATATGATTGAGCACCAGGGCTCTTGCCGCTAGTTCGCCACTTTGCATGGCCCCGTTTAGGCTGGGGTTTAAGAGGTGATCGCCCGCTTGGTACAGTCCATCCATCACGCGGGTTTGCTCGAAGGGAACCTCGTTTTGCAAATCAGTGAGCTTGGGAAGGGCTTTCTTCACCTGAAAGCTTCTCAGAAACTCCCACTCTTCTACCTGGGCCCCCAGGAGGGGCGTAAGCTCAGTTCGAATTTGGCGGATCACTTCTTCTTCGGCCTGCTGCGGCCGCTCGTGCAGGGTCACTTGCAGGATAGAACGGTGGGCCGGCGCATAAGAAGCAGCTACATCGCTCAGGACGGCCAGGCTATTGATCAGGGGATTATCACCGTACGCCAGGGCAATAAGCGGCTTGCCGAAAGGAGATTTTTCTGCCGCAAAATAAAATTGAGTGGTACTAGTCCAGCCGATCCCTTGTTCCATTTGCGGGAGGAGAGCAGGGGCATCACAGGCCATAATGATCTGCTGGGCGTGGAGGACTTCGCCATTTTTCAATTCCACCTGCTGTGGCTCCACCCGCTTGACCTCCGTTTGAAAGCGAAAGTCCGTCTTGACTAGTTGCTCTTTAAGTTGGTGCGCAATGCTTTCCATGCCCCTTTCGGGAATCGCCACGCCTCCCTCACTCATCATCTTGAAAACGAATTCAAACATGCGCGAGCTGGTCTCTAAATGGGGCTCCAGGAAAATACCACTGTAAAAAGGCCGGAAGAAGCGCTCGATGATCCGATCGCTAAATCCCAGGGCCTTCAAGTATTCCTGGGTGCTGGTTTCCGGTCCATTAAAGATATCTTCGAGGGATTTTTGCTGCACCCGGGCGCGTAGATTGCCCAGGCGTATTTTATCCATAAGGCTTCCCACGGGGCTTAGCGCCATCATGGGCAGCGCCTTGGGGTGGCGCATCGTGTCTTTGACCGTAAATTTCCGCGACTGATTAAAGCAAATGGCACCCGCCTCAAAATAATGAAGTTTTAGGGCTTCCAGGTCCAGATATTTCTGGGCCATGGGGTAGGCGGTGAGCAGTACCTGAAAGCCGTGGTCCATCCGGTAGCCTCGAAATTCATCGGTCCGGAGCCGGCCTCCTACGCGGTCTCCTTTTTCCAGCACCAGGGTATTGAGCTTGTAGTCTTGCAGGTAGCGCGCAGCGGTAAGACCGGCGGCTCCCGCGCCGATAATGATAGCGTCGTAACGCGAAGAACTCATAAGAAAGAAAGTTATACCCTATCAAAGATAGGATAAGTAAGCCTTGTTCAGCCGGAGGGTGGAAAAATTTGTTGGAAAGCGGGTTAGTTTAAGCTAAGCGCTTGCAAGAGTTTTTCCCGTTGTTCGGCTATTTTGGCGTCGTTGATATAATCATCGTAGCTCATGAGCTTGTCCAGCACGCCGCCGGGGCCAAATTCTATAATGCGGTTGGCAATGGTTTGGGTAAACGTGTGGTCGTGGGAGGTGAAGATCATGGTGCCGTTAAAATCCTGCAGGGCGTTATTGAGGGCCTGGATGGACTCGAGGTCCAGGTGATTGGTAGGCTCATCCAGGGATAGGAAGTTAGCTTGCTGCAGCATCATGCGGGAAAGCATGCAGCGCATTTTCTCCCCGCCGGAAAGCACGCGGGCTTTTTTGAGAACTTCCTCCCCGGTGAAGAGCATTTTGCCCAAGAAGCCCCGCACGTACACCTCGTCTTTATTGGTAGAATAAGTCCGCAACCAGTTGATAAGGTCCTCGTCACTATCAAAGAAAGACTGGTGGTCCAGGGGGAGGTAGGCGGTAGTAATGGTTTGTCCGAAGGAAACGTGCCCGCTATCGGGCTGGCGGCGGCCGTTGATAATCTCCAGGAGGGCGGTAATGGCCAGGCTATTGTCGTTTAGCAGGGCTATTTTGTCACCCCGGTTTACCTTAAAGTTCAAGTTTTCAAAGAGGAAGCTTCCGTCATCGGCCCGGGCGCTTAGGTTATCCACTTCCAGGATTTGGTCACCGGCGGTGCGGGCCTGTTCAAAGATAATGGCCGGGTATTTCCGGTTGGAACGGGGCATTTTTTCCAGGTCTATTTTTTCCAGCAGCTTTTTCCGGCTGGTGGCTTGCTTGCTTTTAGCGGCATTGGCACTGAAGCGCTCGATGAAGGCCTGGAGTTCCTTTCGCTTATCTTCTGCCTTCTTATTGGCGGCAGAGCGCTGCCGCTGGGCCAGCTGGCTGCTCTCATACCAGAAGGTGTAATTACCGGGGTAAAGTTGGATCTTGCCGAAGTCGATGTCGGCTATTTGGGTACAAACGGTATCGAGGAAGTGCCGGTCGTGCGATACCACGATAACGGTATTTTTAAAATTCAGCAGGAAGTCTTCCAGCCAGCTAATGGTCTTGAGATCAAGGTCATTAGTGGGCTCATCCAGAATGAGCACGTCGGGGTTGCCAAACAGGGCCTGGGCCAGCAGCACCCGCACCTTTTGGGAGCCATCCAGCTCAGACACCAGCCGGTCATGGTACTTTTCTTTGATGCCCAGACCACTGAGCAGAGCGGAGGCGTCACTTTCGGCGTTCCAGCCGTCCATTTCGGCAAATTTTTCCTCCAACTCAGAGGCTTTCATGCCGTCCTCTTCACTAAAGTCGGGCTTGCTGTAGAGGGCATCTTTTTCCTGCATAAGGGAAAAGAGCTCTTCGTAGCCGGATAGTACGGCGTCCCTCACTTTGTAGCCATCAAGGGCGTTGTGTTCTTGCTTGAGCACGGCCATGCGGGTGCCCGGCTCCAGGCTCACTTGTCCGGTGGTGGGCGTCACTTCACCGCTTAAAATTTTAAGGAAAGTGGATTTTCCGGCCCCATTGGCCCCGATCAGGCCGTAGCAATTTTCCCCGTGAAATTTGAGGTTCACTTCGTCAAAGAGGACCCGCTTGCCAAATTGGAGGGAAAGGTTATTTACCGTGAGCATGTACCGCTATTTTTAAGAAGCGGCAAAAGTACCACTTAAGCAACTAATGACCGGGGCTTCAGGACATAAAAAAAACCTCCGCGAAAGCGGAGGTTTTAGTACTGTTGGGAGTCCTTCCCTAGTTGGGGTGTTCACTACCACCGTCTCCAGTGGGGTGCTCGCTGCCCCCGTCTTCGGTGGGGTGTTCGCTGCCTTCGTCACCGGAGTGCTGGTGCTCCGCTTCATCTTCATCGGAATGGCCATGGTCAGCTTCTTCACCATCCGCGTGGTCGTGGCCGGCTTCTTCTTCGTGGTTTTTTGCCGGGCTTTCCTCGGTGGTTTGGTCTTGTTCACCGCTGTTGCCCTGGGGGGCGTTACAGGCGGCCATTCCTCCTACTAAAAACAGGGCCAGGAACCAGGCGCTTACTTTCTTCATCATAACATTATGGTTTGGATTATGGGCTCTAAAATAATACAATTTTCAGAGGCGCCAGCTTGCCCCCAACCACCCCCAGCGGCCGGGCAATTCTACGTTGCCCCGGTCATAATAGCGGCGGCCCAGGAGGTTTTGGGCCTTAAGGCTCACTTGCACCGGCCCCAACGGGTAGCTTAGTTGGGCGTTGATCAGCCACACCGGCCGGTAAGATTGTAAAAGCCCACTGGCGGCTTCCCGGTACTGGCCCTGCCGCTGCTGATAACTTAGGGCATAACTGATGCTTAGTTTGCCCAGGCGGTGTCGGGCCCGCGCGGTGAGCTGGTGGCGCAGATAATCCAGGACGTAGAGGGATTCATAGGGCGGCGCAAAATCATCGGCTCTCAGGTACTGATAACTCAAGCTCAGATGGCGCATTTTTATTCCTTCCTGCCAGGCAGCTTTGCGCCAGGATAGGCTTGCATTGAGGCCGTTCATATTTACCTGAGTGGTGTTGCTGGCTACCAGGTCGCAGGAATCACAGCGCTGAATCCAGTCGATGATGTTATGGCCTGCCCGCCGGAAAATGCTGGCTTGCCACAAAAACCCGCCCTTCATCCATTTGCCGCCTACTTCGTAATTCCAGCTATACTCCGGCTGCAGCTGATCGCTGCCCCGCGCGCCGCCCAGGTCGTAGTAGAGGTCGGTAAAGGAAGGCAGGCGGAAAGAGCGATTCACGGCGGCATAAAGCTTGGTAGCCGCGGTGGGTTTCCAGCCCGCCGTGAGGCCCGGCAGGAAATCCAGCCCAAAGGCGCTGTTGTAATTGCTCTGCAAGGCCAGCCGCAAGCTTAGTCCCCCGCCCAGGCGCCGGAAATGTTGGAAATTAAGGCTGTAGTTATGCCGTTCATCGCCGCGGGTATAACGCGCATCACTTCCGGCTACCGGTAAGGCTTGAGGGAGCACTTCTCCCAGGTTGTTGCTGCGCACGTATTCCAGGCGGTAGCGGGCGCTCAGGTCCACCCAACTTTCATCTGGCAGGGTCCACCGGACATCCAGGTCTCCGCCCAGCACATCGCTGCGGTGATGATTGGCTCCTCCGTACCAGGCGGGGGCCGTATCGCCCTGCATGACCAGGACACCTCCGCGGTTTTGGTAAAATCCAGGTCCTTCCCGGAAAAGCTGAAACTCGTCCCAGTTGCGCCGCCAGTAAAGGCGGCGGCGCCAGCGCAGCCGCTTGTTTTGCTTGTTCCAGCTTGCATTAAGCAGGAGGGTTTTGGTACGCTCGTACTGGTGGGGGAAGCGGCTGGAATAAAAGCCCTGTGCCCCAAAACCCTGGTCTCGGTAGCCCGCCGTAAGCTGGAGCTGGCTTGAGTCATTGAGCGCTAGGTGGCTTTGCCCAAAGAGCTGTCCCCGCTGCATATCCGTATTGCGCTTAAAACCATCACTTCGGGTATAGCCTCCGGAAAGTAGCGTCTGTTGCTTTTTCCCGGCCCAGTGCTGGCTGTACCCAGTTTTTAAGCTCTGGTGGCTGCCGGCGCTGAGGCGCAGTTGGCCCTGGTTTTCTCGGGGCTTTTTGGTAATGATGTTGATAGCCCCGGCAAAGGCTTGACTGCCAAAGAGGTAAGAAGCTCCGCCTTGCATTACCTCAATGCGGGCTATCGCTGCCCGTGGCACTGGGAGGTTCATCAAGTGATGGCCCGTTTGGGGGTCGCTTAGCCTTACGCCATTGAGCAGCACCAGTACCTGTTCAAAGGTGCTCCCCCGCATGCTGAGGTCGGTCTGAACACCCAGGGCGCCCCGCTGCCGGGCATCTACGCCGCCTACAAAATTCAGCAGGTCGCTCACCGTCATGGCGGGTATCCGGGCTATTTCCTGGCTGTCCAGGACGGTCACCATCCGGTTGGGCCGCAGCAGCTCGGGGGCTTGATTTTGGCCCTGGGCCGTAGCTTCCGGGAGCATTTCAGGGTTTTGGGCGCGGCATCTCATTTGGCCTACGGCCAAAAGTAAAACCGCCCCGTAAAGCAGCTTTCTACCTCTTAAGTGCATAAGCGTTCATTTGGGAGGCCCCGCCAGGGGGGCTAGCGCCTCCTATTGCTGCGGCGCGAAATAACGGTTGGTAAAGACATCTTCGCTGCGGAGGGCTTGGATACTTTTCCACAGGTTTTGCGCTTTTACCCAGCGCAAGTATCGCTGGTATTTTGTCGCCGCTTGCCGCCCCCA
>JAVLBR010000026.1:0-20106 GCA_031581125.1 Schleiferiaceae bacterium
CATAGCCGTGTTTGACGGCTATGGCCGCAGCATGGAGCGGCTGCTTATTTTGCTCCGCACCCCGCAGCCTGCCCAGCAGCAGGGCGGAAGTCCCGTCAGCAGCCCCGGCACTTACCGGCTTACCACCGTCATAGTAGGCAGCGGAGCGCTGCTCATCATCTTTTTGCTGGGCGATAGCCTCAAAGAGCTGGTAGATGTGGCCACCACCATCAGCTTCTTGGTGGCGCCCCTTATCGCCACCGTAAATTTACGCCTGGTTACCTCCCGCCACATGCCCGCGGCGGGCCAGCCGCCCCGCTGGTTGCGCTGGCTCAGCTACGCCGGCATCGTGTTCTTGACGGGCTTCGCCCTGGTGTATTTGTTTTTGTAGGCCTGGCGGCCAAATGGGACTTGCCGCCCCTTTTAGCGCTTCTGGTCCCATGGAGGGGATCCATAAATCAAGAAACACGTGGAGGCGGGCCATCCCGCTAAAGCAGGTGCCAAAAGGATGGTGCTGGGCGGCAAAAGATCGGTTAAGGAGCAGGGCCATTTCCCGCCCTACCCTTCAATATGCTGATAAAGATGCCGGATCTTATCCAGCTGAAACTGGCGGTCTTCCAGCTCTTCTTTTACCTGGCGGTGATTGGCTTCCACCACGGGCCATAGCTTTTCGTCTACCAGGATATGGCCCGGTCCGTGCTGCAGGGCTTCGGGTTTTTGCTCTTCCAGCCACTGGCGGCGCTCGGCCAGGTACTGATTAATTTTTTCGTAACGCTCTTCCCAGTACTGATACACCAGCTTGTGGGGCTTTTTGTAGAGGTAGCGGGCTTTTTCTTTTTGGTAGGTTTTCAGCCGGAGGCGGTGGGTCTGCGCGTTGTGCTTGAGGGTGAGGGTATACTCTTCTTCGTTCTTTTGCGCCCCCAGGCGGTTTACCAGCTTAAAGTCCTCATCGTAGAGGTTTACCACTTCCTGGTCGGCCACTTTTAAGCGGTTATAGTCGTTTACCTGCACGTAGCGCCCGGCAAAATCTTCCCCGTTTTTCTGGAGCTCGTAATAGGTGTCGTCTATGGGCCGGAGCACCTCTTCCGTGGTGGTGTGGCGAATTTTCACTTCGTTTTCCACCTCTGCTTCAAAGTCTTTTATTTCCCGCCGGAGCATAGGCAAACCGATCTGCAGGCTATAGCCATGTTTGCGGATGGTATCGCTTACCATGGCCGCTACTTCTTCGTATTGTTCGGGTTGGTTCCAGAGGCAGTGCGTCATCAGGAAGCAATCCATGAGGTTTACCGCCTTGCGCTCATTCAGAAAGGCGCTGGTGCGCAGCAGGCGGATGATCTTTTTCCAGCGGCGGTCATACACCTTGATCTGGAGGCGTTCTTCTTTTTGTTTTTGGTTGTAGGCGTCAATTTTTTCCCGGATCACCTGAATGGTGTTCAGGACCTCTTCGGGTACTTCTATCTGCTGAATTGCTGCCTGCCACTGATTAAGCTCCGCATTGCTCAACTTGTATTCCTCGGGAACGGTATCGCTGTACAGCTCTTCGGTGCCGGTGATCATCTGGATAAAGCGTTTACCGCCGCTGATGCCCTGCAGGTGGTAGCGGATCAAGAGGCGGTCGTAAAGCGGGCCAAAATTTTCACCTTCCGGGGGCAGCTCGTTGCTGGCGGTGATCAGGCTTTTTAGCTCTACGGTTATTTCCTGCTCCCCATTGCGGTACACCTTTTCATTGATGATGGTGAGCAAGGCGTTTTGTATGCTGGAGCTGGCCTTCCATATCTCGTCGAGGAACACCAGGTTGGCCCCCGGCATGTAAGCATCGGTTTTGCGCTCGTACTTATCTTCTTCTTTGAGTTTCTGGATAGAAACCGGCCCAAAGACCTCCTCAGGGGTGCTAAACCGGGTCATCAAATATTCAAAGCTGCGGGCATTTCGGAAAGCATACTTCAGGCGGCGGGCTATGAGGCTCTTGCCCACTCCGGGAGGTCCCAGTAAAAAGATGCTTTCTCCCGCCAGGGCGGAGAGCAGGGCTAATTTGATTACCTCATCCCTTTCGTAAAGCCCTTGGGTGAGGCCTTCCAGCAGCCCTTTTATCTTTTCTTTCTGATTCATATCGTTGCTAACAAGTGAGGATAAACCCTGTTCAGCCGGGAAGGGGCTTTCGCTCCTCCCGGCTATGAGCGGAAGGTGTTATCTTCGCTCATTGATTAAATAAATTGCTTCCATGAGCACCACCACCCCCGCCGCCAAGCAGCGCCGCTACGACAACGCCTACCTCCGCATGGCCCGGGAATGGGCCAAGTTATCTTATTGCCAGCGCCGGCAGGTGGGCGCGCTCATCGTGCGCGACCGAATGATCATTTCCGATGGTTACAATGGCACGCCCAGTGGTTTTGAGAACGTATGTGAAGACGAAGCGGGCACCACCAAGTGGTACGTGCTTCACGCTGAGGCCAATGCGATCCTAAAAATTGCAGGCAGCACGCACTCTTCTCAGGGTGCCACGCTCTACCTCACCATGTCGCCCTGCAAGGACTGTAGCAAGCTTATTCATCAGGCGGGCATAAAACGATTGGTTTACATGCAGCGTTATAAGGACGATCAAGGTTTAGTATTTTTGGAAAAAGCGGGGGTAGAAATCGTGCAAATCACAGAAATTGAGGAATAAAATTCTATATCCCATTTATTTGGCCCTGGCCGTATCGGTGGGGCTGGGCTTGGGTATTATGCTTAACAACACCTCGCCGGTGATGGCCATTAGTGAGGTGAACGAGCGGGAAGCCAAGCTGCGCAAGGTCCTGGAGCTAATCAATTATCAATACGTAGATCCCGTCAATACCGATAGCCTGCTGGACCAGACCATCCAGAGCATGCTCAAAAAGCTGGACCCGCACTCTACCTATATTCCCCAAAACCAAGTGGCTGCCGCCGAAGAGACCATGCACGGCGAGTTTGTGGGCGTGGGCATTGAGTTTAAGATCTTTCGAGATACGCTCAGCATCGTTCGCATTATTCCCGGAGGCCCGGCGGAGGCGGCCGGGCTAAAGGCAGGCCAGCGGATCCTACGAGCCGATTCCGTGCGGCTTTTTGGTGGGGAAGTCACCAATAAGCTGGTGCTCAATACCCTGAAGGGGCCTCGCGAAAGCAGCGTGCCGCTGCTCCTTTACGATCCCGGCCAGCGGGAGTTGCTCAATAAAACGGTGCAGCGGGGTGAAGTGCCGGTAAACAGCGTGAGCAGTCGCTTTCTGGTGAATGATTCTACCGGCTACTTGCGGCTTACCCGCTTTACGGAGCGCAGCAGCAAAGAAGTGTACACGGCGCTTAGCCACCTCCTTCAGCAGGGCGCTACGCAGATAATCCTGGACCTACGCGACAATCCGGGGGGCTTGCTTAGTGAAGCCCGGCAAATAGCCGATCAATTCCTTTCCGAAGACAAGACCATCGTGGTAACCAAAGATCGCCGCGGGCAAAAGACCACCTACCGGGCCCAAATGGAAGGGCTGTTCGAGAAGGGTGATCTGGCGGTCCTTATTAACGGCGGTTCCGCTTCTGCCAGTGAAATTGTAGCGGGCGCTGTTCAAGACAATGACCGGGGCGTGATCGTAGGGCAGCGCTCCTTTGGCAAGGGCCTGGTGCAGGAGGAAGTAACCATGAGCGATGGCTCCAAGCTCCGCCTTACCACCCAGCGCTATTTTACCCCCACGGGACGTAGTATCCAAAAAGACTTTGACCATTACAATCCCCATCAACTGAGCGGGGCCCAGAGCCAATATCAATTAAACCCCAAACCGCATGACAGCGGGGAGCAGGCCATGGCCGATAGCCTCCCTACTTATCGCACCCCGGAAGGACGGGTGGTAAAAGGAGGCGGCGGCATCTATCCGCAGGTCCTGAGCAAAATCGATAGCAGCATGTACAGCCGCCGGCTGTATCAACTGGCTATGGCGGTAAACCTGGAAAATCGGGCCTTTGCCTTTGTAGACGCCCAAAGGGCCCGGTGGGCGGATTACGTCCTGGAAGCGTTTATAACGGAATTTGCCGTTGATGACGCCGTGTTAAAGTTCTTTTTCCGCACTTTGCCCCCGGGGGCGCTTAAAGATATCCCGGAAAACGAACGGGCCGTGATCAAAAACCGGCTCAAAAGCCTCATCGCTTATCAGCTTTACGGAAGCGAAGGATACCGGCGCACCCACCTGCCTTATGACCCTTACATACAGGACGCGCTGCAAGCCTTGGGACAGCCGGTGCCCATGCGCGATGTAAAAGCCAGTGATGCCCTGGCGGTGGAGCAGGAAAAGGCCCCGGCCGGTTCTTAGCCTTCCGGCCGGGAAGGGGCTGCTCGCTGGAGCCTGGCTTCTTTTATGTAATTTTATTCATAAACTAGTAGCATACAATAATTTAATATTATATCACAAACGGCTTTTTACGATGCTAAGAGGTCCATCGAAATCACTACTTGCAGAGTCTCCTTAACCATTTTCATACTTTTTTGCTGCAGCCCAAAAAAGTATTGCAACCGGCCCCCTAGGTACGGGGAAGTTCCTCCATAACTTTCACCCTTTCAGGCTTTAGCCCCCTAAATCCCCCCAAGGGGGACTTTTGGCCGCGTCTGTCCCGCCGGAGTTCAGTTTCTTGGAAGCCTGGGTTTCGGGATTGGTTGCTTTTGATGGGGTAGCAAGTGTTAAGCCCCCTTGGGGGGTTTGGGGGCCCTTAACGTTAAGTCTCAATTGGTGTAATATGTCACAAACTTCTGTAAAACAGCCCTTCCCGTCGAAAATCCAAAAGCGCAGCGTTCGAGTGTCTAGCGCCTACTCCTCCCTTGCCTCACCTGCCTCACTCCCCTCACCAGGTAAACAGTTACCTAGTTCAACAATTTAACCTCATCTACCGCAGCAATATAAGATATAATATTCGTTCCCGAGCAAAAGGTATGAATACCAGATTTTTGAGACCGGCCCTTTTCAACATACACTGGGTCCGGCAAACTTTAAAAATGCGGCCGTAAAGTTTGTGCCTCCCCAGTGTTGCCTCTCCCTGTTATACCAAGAGGATATGGGGTGGCTGCGCTGCTTCAGGGCTGCTATAATTTGTCAGGGCTGCCGGGGGGGGGTATCACATTTGGCCGCCAGGCCTAAAGGGGGCTTCCAGGCGCGACGCCTAAAACTTGAAGGTAAACTTAACGGCCAGGTTGCGATGCCAATCGGGGCTGGTGTAGGCGCCGTAGCGATAATAAAAGCCCAGGCCGTAGCCCAGGCCCAAAAGATCGGTGATGAAAAGACGATTGAGTTCCAGACCGGATTCGAAATAGCCGTGCTTAAGGCTGCGGGTGGGGAGGCCGGTATGATCGGCGCGCTGCGTAGGCCGGCCCCAGGCTACGCGGTGTACCATTTCCAGGTGGGGCTTAAAGTGGGGCCGGCTAAAGAGTAAAGTCCGAAAATCTTGGCGCCACATCAGCTCTACATAGCTCTGATTGATAAAGCTATTAAAGCGCATGGTTTCGAAGCTGCGCCGGTCTGCCGGGGCTTGAAGGCGCTGCCAAAACACTTTTTCGTTGGGCATATTAGCGGTGGGGGTCCACAACTTTTGATAGGGGACCTGGCCCCAGGTGGTGGCGGCCCTGAGTTGTAATTCGGTAATGCCCAGGCGCAGGGTCCGCTTTCGGTAGCGTATCTGGCCTTGCACTTGATGGTAGCCAAAGCGTGCCTGCTGCGGACCGGGAAATCCCCGGGTGTAGCCCAGGAAAAAAATGGGATAACCGGGCCGGAGGCGGAGCTTGCCGGTAGGGGTGTGGGCAAATTCTTCCCGCGGGGCCCAGCGCAGAGAGGGGGCAAATTCCAGGTAGCGCAGAAGCCCGGAACGGGCAGCATCAGCGGATTGGCGCGGTAAGTAACGATAATCTCCGGCGGTACGGCGCTCTTCATAGCGCAGGCGCAGGTCCAGGCTCAGGTGGGGAAGGGGATCTACCTGCAGGGCCGCGTAATGCTGCCGGGCGTAGTCCCAGGTTTCTATATTGAACCGCCGGTAACCATTGTCGGTAAAGGCGGGGCGTTCCAACTGAGGTAAGTAAAAGCCCCCGGTTTCTTGCAGGTCATAGCGCGTGCCTACCAGGAGGTTGAGCTTGAGATTGGGCTCCAGGGTAGCGCGGGCTTCCAGGCCGTATTTGCTGGTAGCGTCCTTAAAACCATAGGCAAAGTAACCGGAGAAGCGCAGCCAGCGCGAAAATTGATCGTTGGTGTGCAGGCCGGCCCCCAGGCGAAAACCCTCGTAGGTATTGTAGCCCAGTATTTTATCCAGCTCTACGTTAACCGGCCCCCAGGGAAGGTAGCCGCGACTAAGGGCCAGTAATAATTTCAGACGGCGGTCCAGGTTTTCGGCATCGCCCAGGCTGTCCATGTAGCTATAAGTGGTTTTTTCCCTTTGGCTTAGTTCCCCCGGGCGAAATTGCCCCAGGAGGCTATCGCTGGCGGTGCGGTCGGTCTCGGCTATTTCCACCTTCACCGGGGGGATGTCTTTTTTGTTCAGCGCCGGATTGAGCTCTATGCCGTGGAGCTGGCGGCGGAAAATGCCCTCGGGCTGCGCGCTGCCTATCCGCACATTGTCAAAACTAAAGCGGGCCTCAAACTGGTAGGGGAACCACTGCTGGGGCGCGTAGCGCCGGTAGCTTTGGCGTACGGTAAGGGGGATGCCCCCCGTATCCACAGGCCGGGCGCGGATGGACTCGATGGCCCAGTCGGGCGTGCGCAGCGCCAGCACCCCGGTGATGGCGGAAAACCCCTTCTGGGGGCGGGGCCGGAAGTGCAGGTAGTAAGTGGTATCGCCGGGGGCATGAATGGCGGTATCGCGCAGGAGAAAAAAGTAGCGCTGCGGGCTTTTCGGGCTGATGGGGTTGAGGTACTCGCGGCCCAGGATTTTGACGTAGTTCTCGTAAAAAGAGAAAGACTGCAGCTGGGTAGCCACCAGGGCAAAGAGCGGGTTTTCAAATCCACTGGTGCGCTGGGCGATCACCTTTTCGTGATCGTCATTGGGGCCGGCATAGCGCCTTTCGGTAAGGGTTTCCATGAAGAAGAAGTGCTGCTTTTCCATTATTTTATGCATGGCAAAAGCCGAACTATCGTAGCGGAGCGAGTCGCCCTGGGGCGTGGGAACCGTATCCACCTTTATGCTTGGGTCTATGCTATCCGGATGGGCGGTTACCACAAATTTGGAATAACTGCGGTAGCGGAACGTTTTCAGGCTTTGGGGGCTATTGGCGGTGCGCGCCGCGGTGGCCGCGCGGATCATGCGGTGGGCGGGATTTTCAGCGGCGGTTACCGTCACCTCTGTGAGCTCGGTGTTTTCGGGTTGCAGGACCACTTTGAGCACCGTTATTTCCCGTTTTATGGCCCGCTGGGTAGGTTTAAAACCCAGGTAGCTAAAGCGCAGCGAATCGGCCCCGGCGGGGAGCGGGAGCTCAAAGGCCCCGTCCAGGTCAGTAGTAGTCCCCAAGCCTGGACCGGCGGTGATATTGACAAAGGGCAGCGGCTGCCCCTGGGGGTTTACCACCTGGCCTTTCGCCAGTTTTTGCTGGGCTATTAGGCCTGCCGGCCAAATGAGCAGGAGCCCCGCGAGCAGCCCTACAGTTTTAATTATGCTTTTCATGCGCCATGAGAAAGACAGGTACCGCTACTGAAAGGTTGCCCGCGGGGAGAAAATAAGGCTTTGATATCGGTGAAGTCAGCAAAGTTGGTGGCTACAAAGTGCCCCGGCTTTCCTGTTCCCTTTCGATGGCCTCAAAGAGGGCCTTGAAATTGCCTTTACCGAAGCTGCGGGCCCCTTTGCGCTGAATGATCTCGAAGAAGAGCGTGGGGCGGTCGGCTACCGGTTTGGTGAAGAGTTGCAGCAGGTAGCCCTCATCGTCGCGGTCTACCAGGATACCCCGCTTGCGGAGCTCACTTACTTCCTCGTCGATGTTGCCCACGCGGTCCAGGAGATCATCGTAATAGGCATCGGGGACGATCAGGAACTCCACCCCGCGGGATTTCATGTCGTCAATGGTGGCCATGATGTCGTCGGTAGCCACGGCAATGTGCTGCACGCCCGAGCCTTTGTAAAAGTCGATGTACTCTTCGATCTGGCTTTTCTTTTTGCCTTTGGCCGGCTCGTTGATGGGAAATTTGATGCGGCCGTTGCCGTTGGTCATCACCTTACTCATCAGGGCGGTATACTCGGTGGAGATGTCTTTATCGTCAAAGGAAACGAGCTGGGCGAAGCCCATCACTTTGGCGTAGAATTCCACCCATTTATTCATTTCGCCCCAGTTTACATTGCCCACCATGTGGTCGATGTACTTGAGGCCTACCGGCTGGGGATTATAATCGCTTTTCCAGGCGCGGTACCCGGGCAGGAAAGGCCCTTGATAATCTTCGCGGTCTACAAACACGTGCACGGTATCCCCGTAAGTTTTGATGCCACTGAGGGTTACCTTCCCATCTTCGTCGTCAATGGTATAGGGCTCAAAGGCCGGTTCGGCGCCCCGGCGGGTGGTTTCTTCGAAGCTTTTTACGGCGTCGTCTACCCAGAGGGCCACGTTTTTCACGCCATCGCCGTGGGTATTGATGTGCTCGTTGAGCTTTCCCCCGGGCGCTATGGGGCCGGTGAGTACCAAGCGGATTTTGTCTTGCTGGAGTACATAGCTCACCCGGTCTTTTTTGCCCGTTTCCAGGCCGGCGTAGGCCACGGACTGAAAGCCAAAGGCGGTTTTATAAAAATGGGCCGCCTGTTTGGCATTGCCCACGTAGAGCTCTACAAAGTCGGTCCCTTTCAGCGGCAGGAAGTCTTCCGCTTCGGGATATTCTTTTTTGAGTTCCAGAGAGGTGTTGTCGGTGGTAGTGCTCATAGAGGTTTGATTTTTAGGGAGTGATGATTTTAGGCAGGGGCCCCGGTTGCCCGGGGTATGCTTAGGCGTACGAAATTACGGAAAGTAAGGGAGCCGGTGGGGGCATGGATCCGGTTTTACATCGAACAGTCCAATCCGCTATCGGGCTGGTCGCACGGCAAAAAAGGGGATATTTAAGCATAGCAATTCAAATAGCCCGAAGGAAGGAGCTGAGACACTGATAATCCATTAAGCCAGGGCCGACGCAGTTTACTGGAAAACAAAAACCGCTTATTCAAGCAAATATTTAGGTCAATTGCGCACTGTGGCCCTTTGGTAAGAGTGTAAAATTGATATCTTTGCTGTTTAAATCATAAAACATTAGCTCTATGAAAAAAGCAGCACTTACCCTTGGCCTGCTCATGGCCGTAGTTTTTAGTGCCTTCGCGGGCAATCCTAACTACTTCACTTTCGACGAAACTAAAATGAATGAAAAACTTCAGGAGGTGGAAACGGTCTCATCTTTTATGGAGGACCATCCGAGCATGACCTACGAACAGGTGCCCCAAAAGCTTAAAGAAAATATTAGCAATACTCCTATAATTAAGGGGGTCACTGAGGGAGACTTTGACACAGGTACTTTCGCTCTCGGTATCCTTGCAGGCTGTTTGCTTGCAGGGGGCACTGTTTTACTGATAGGAGCTATTGGCACTTAATATAATGTAGCCGTAAAGTTCTGGCTCAAAGAAGTAAAATGGTTGGTTTCCTGCATAATTTTTGTCCAAACTCAGCCGTAGGTTTCTTTTGTTCGTTGGTTTGGCAGTCCGTTTTTGGAGTAAGCCTTCTCAAAATTTCTCGACGGTCGTCGGGCTGTTAAGGAGGAAAAGTGTTTGGCCTTGGAAAATTTCCCAGGGTATAGGCCATCATACTACTTGGTGTTCTCCAAGAAGGTGTTGGTGCCCAATATGTTACCAACTTCATCTTCGGTACGGTAGTTGGTTAATAATGCAGATTATTTTAGCTCGCACTTTTTATGGACCCAAAATTCCATCGGGCTTCGTGCTCTATGAAAAAAGCAACACTTACGCTTAGCCTGCTCATGGCCGTGCTTTACAGTGCCTTCGCGGGCAATGCAAGCCATTTTAACTTCAACGAAGCCGAAATGAAACAAAGCCTCAGGCAAGTGGAAAGGGTTGCGGATATCGTGAATGAGCATCCGAGGGTGACCTATGAACAGTTGCCCCATGAGCTAAAACAAAATATCACCAACACCCCGGTAATAAAAGGAGTCACAGAGCTGGACTTTGACACTGCTTCTTTCTTACTTGGCGTACTGGCAGGCTGCGCGCTGGTAGGAGGTACTATTTTATTGATAGGACTTATTGGTTATTGATATTTAATGGGACTAGGGCGCCATTTTAAAGGCATGAGAATAATTACTGTTCTCCCACCGCCGTGGTATTGACCAGCCGCTAAGCTTCTTCTTTTGGCTAGCTGTGCAGCTCGTTTTAGGAGTACCATTTTCGATGGTATTCATGCTGTTAATGTGGAAAAGTATTTGGCCTCGGAAAATTTCCCAGGGTATAGGCCATCATACTACTTGGCATTCTCCAAGAAGGTGCTGGTCTCCAATATATTACCAACCTCATCTTCGGTACGTTAGTTGGTTAGTAATGCAGATTATTCTTAACTCGCACTTTTTATGTACCCAAAATTCCATCGGGCTTCGTGCTTTATGAAAAAAAGGAACTCTTGGGCCCTTTCTACCTCATCTATGCGCATTCCCTGGCTCTTCGTAATCATTACCATGCTAGGCAGCGGAACGCTGCTACCAGCCCAGGAATTTTACCGGATCAGTGCTGAGTTTAGCGTTAAATCGCAAGGCGACAGCCTGGGCAATCTTACCATGGGGCGGCTTTTCTACGATGAAAACATCGGTCAACTTATCTACGACATTCGCTTTCCCCAGGAGCAAACCTGGGTTTTCTCCGATTCTTCCATATTCCGCTACCAGGGCGATAGCCTCCTGGAAGCTACCGTGGGGGCCTCCGTGGCGGATTTTTCGCTTTTTCACCTGGCCCTCAATAATGACTTGCGGCATTACGGCCTCAAAGGGTCCATCTATAATTTGGAAGGGGTGGAAAAGGAAGGAGATCTGGTGATTTCTACCTGGCGGCCGCCCGGGCCCCTCAGTAGCACCTTGGGTAAAGTCTTGATCTCCAGCAAAGCCAACCGCCTCTATGGCATCGTTTTTTTTAACGCGGAAGAGGAGGTGCTTCGTAAACAGTTTTTCCGCAAATACGAGAATATCAATGGGCTGGAGTTCCCTACCGAGCTTATCGACATCTTCTTTCTGGACGAGGGCAAGCAGTACCAAAAAACCAATTACTCTCAAATACGTGTCAATGAAACCGATCACCCTGAGCGTTATCGCTTTTCTGCTCCTCAGTAGTGTAGCGCCCCTGCGGGGCCAATCGGCCCAAGACCTGGCCCTGGCCCGGCAGTTTACGGAGGCGCCCCAGGGACCTGATTATAGTTACCAGTACCGGGGAGAAAACGAACTAAAAGAGTTGCTTAGGCTGCTCTTTACCGGCTACAAATTCCTCCTCTCTTCCCAGGACATGCAGACTTGCAATTTCCAGCCTTCCTGTAGTGTTTATGCCCTGCATTCCATTGAGGCCAAGGGCATGCTGGGCGGTGGACTCAACGCCCTGGACCGCCTTATGCGCTGCCATCCCCTGGCCCTGGACCAGTACCAACGCAACCGTAAAACCGGCCTGGCCATAGATTCTGTACATGTACACTGAGCAAAAAAGACGCTTCTTTACGGCCGTCTTGTTTTTTCTGGGACTGGCGTCGTCCTACGCCCAGCAAGACCTTTTCGATTCCAGTGCTACCCGGCGCTACGTAAAGTTTCTGATGGAAACCGAAGATTATAAAACCGCGCTGGCTGAATGGGAGCGGCTCTACTTCATGCAGCCGCACAACGATAGCCTGGCCCTAAATATCCTCCAGACTTACCAACTGGCGGGCGCTTATGCCCAGGGCGCTGCTCGCTTCCAGCGGCTCTACCCCCGGCTGGGACAGGCACCCCGCCCCCAAGCGCGCACTTATTTGGCTTTGCTGCGCCGCGATGGCCAGCTCGATAGCGCTTATCAGGTGGCCCGGCAATATCCCTTTGCCCCGCGCTACGGCCAAAAGCAGCAGTTGTCCTTGCTTTTGCTGCGTGCTCGTTACCAAGAGGCGCGAAACCTGCCGGCCCGGCAAAAGATAAAGGATCCCGCCCTGCTCAGTCTGGTGGATCGTTCGGCGGCCATCCCGCGCAAGAGTCCCTTCCTGAGTGGCCTGCTCAGTGGCCTGGTGCCCGGCCTGGGTAAGGCGTACACAGGCCAGTGGAAAGACGGCCTCTTTTCCCTGGTTTTTGTGGGGGCCAATGCCTTTGGGGCTTACCGGGGATTTACCCAGCGGGGCGCCCAGAGCGCCCTGGGCTGGATTGCCGCCGGGATTGGTACGGCCTTCTACGCGGGCAATATCTACGGTTCCGTTAAAGCCGCCCAGCAATACAATCATCTTCAAGAAGAAGCCTACCATCAAGATGTGGAAAGTTACCTGCGTACTCTGGATTAGCCTGCTGGGCAGTACTGTCCCGGCACTGCAGGCTCAAAGCCTCCAAGAAACCCGGGACCTGGGCTTTCAGGCGCTGGAGCGCGCGCGTTATGCGCAGGCGGAAGCTTACCTGAAGCGGGTGGCCTTCTTCCAGCAGGACAGCCCGCAGGCCCGGGTGCAAGAAAGCCTGGGCCGCTGTTACCTGGCCCTGGGCAAGCCGGAGACGGCCTTTGCGTACTTTGACCGGGCGTTTTTTCTCTACCGGGGAGAAGCCCAGGCGCAAGCACGCACCATGCTCGGCAAGGCGCGGAGTTTACTGCAAAAGGGCGCTTTCCAGGAGGCCCTGCTGGAACTCTACACCGCTCCCACGCCCCCGGAAGCCACACAGCAGCGGCAGTTGCAATTTTACCTGGGGCTTACCCACTACCTTACCCAGGAATACGAAACGGCTTACGACGAATGGCAACCGCTGGTGCGTCCGGATAGCCTGAGTCAGGCGCGATTTTACCGCTTGCTGCACGACGAAAAAACCCTCCAAAGGCCCCGTCCCAAAACCGCGCGTAACCTCAGTTACGTGCTGCCTGGCCTGGGACAGTTTTATGCGGGGGATTTTAAAAATGGATTTAATTCCCTGCTGCTCAATGGTACGCTAGTCACCTTGTCGGTGCGGGTGGCTATGCGGTACAGCTTTCTGGATGCCATCCTGGCGGTGATCCCCTGGTTTCAGCGCTACTATTTGGGCGGGGCTACCAAGGCCCAAACGGTGGCCCGTAAGCAGCGGGCAGAAAACCGGCGGGAAACGCTGGAAACGGTTTTGGGCCTTTTTACCAATCCTCCTGCTGGTCCTGCCACAACGCCCTAAAATGTTGCCTGGGCACGGAATCAAGTACGTTTTTTTCCGCCTCCAGCATGCTTTCCATGCGTTGGCGGACTTGCCGGCGCTCCCGGGTCATAGAGGCCGGTAATAATGCCGCCCACTCCAGTTGCAATACAGGATTATTCGGATAGCGCTGCGCCAGGTGGCTCAGATGGCGGCGGCCGGTGATCTCTTGCTTCAGGATTCCCGCGTGGATCTTGTACAAAAAGTAACGGGCCTCCGTCTGGATGAAGGGGTGCGAACTATTTTTGGCCATATGGCGCAAGCGCTCCAGCCCGCCATCCCGGGCATCCGGAAGCAGCACTACGAGTGGGTAATACAGCAGGCGGTCCTCGGCGGCGCTAACACTGGCATCGTACACGGCGGCCAGCAGGGCGAGTACCGCACAGCTATCCTGATATTGGCGCAGGGCCCGGAGGTACCCCCCCGTTTCTAAGTAGCGTTTGATCACGGGCACCGGGTTGGACCCCAGCGCGGCTTCTCGCGCCAGGAAGGTCTGGCTCAGGGCGCCCATCAGCAATCCACCGGGTTGGGCCAGGGTCGCTTCGTCGCCGGTGAGGCCGTACTGGGCGTGCAGGGCTTTGAGGCTGTCTTCATAGGTTTCCAGACCGGAAAGCCGGCGCTGCCAGTACCAGAGCAGGCGCGCAAAATCGGCCTCCTCTTCCGTCCATTCCGCTGGGAAGTGGGCCGGAGCGGCCTCGGGCGCAAAGTTGCGGTAGTCTTGGTACCATTTTCCCAGGGATTGGGGATGTTCCCAGGTACAGAAGCTTTTTTGAGCGCGCCCCGGCGAAAAACTACCCAGCAGGAACAGGGTGCTTAAAAGGAGCATCCTTCCCCGCCGGGGTGGGGTACATTTGGCCGGGAGGCCAAATGTGAAACGGGCCTTAATCATGGTCCAGCCAGCTAAGATGGTAATCGTCCAGCTGGATGTCCAGCGCTTGCTGGGTGAGGCGCAGGGGGCGAAAGGTATCTACCATCACGGCCAGCTCGGCGGTTTCTTTCTGGCCTACGGAGCGCTCGTAGGCGCCCGGGTGGGGGCCGTGGGGAATGCCGGCGGGGTGGAGGCTAAAGAAGCCCTTGTCTACATGGTTGCGGCTCATGAAGTCGCCATCTACGTAGTAGAGTACTTCGTCGCTGTCGATGTTGCTGTGGTTGTATGGGGCGGGGATGGCCTCGGGGTGGTAATCGTACAGGCGGGGGCAGAAGGAGCACACTACGTAAGCGCTGGTTTCGAAAGTCTGGTGCACAGGAGGGGGCTGGTGAACGCGCCCGGTAATGGGTTCAAAGTCCTGGATATTAAAAGCATAGGGGTAATTGTAACCGTCCCAGCCCACTACGTCAAAGGGGTGCGAGGCGTAGACTACCTCGTGGAGTTGGTTTTCTTTTTTGATCTTGATGAGGAATTCGCCCTGCTCATCGTGCACCTCCAGCACGCCGGGCCGGCGGATGTCGCGCTCGCAAAAGGGGCTGTGCTCCAGGAGCTGGCCAAAATTGTTGCGGTAGCGCTTAGGGGTGTAAATGGGCTCAAAGGAGTCGAGCACCAGGAGGCGGTTGTCTTCACTATCAAATTCCAGCTGGTAGATCATACCACGGGGAATGACCAGGTAATCGCCGTAGCCAAAGGGGATGTTGCCCAGGAGGGTTTTGAGGGTGCCTTCGCCGCGGTGGATAAAGAGCAGCTCATCGGCATCCGCATTTTTGTAAAAATAGTCCCGCATGCTCTGGCGGGGCGCGGCGGCCGATAGGTGGACGTCCTGATTGAAAAGCAGCGGGGTGCGGCTTTCTAGAAAATCGTCTTGGGGGGGCACTTCCCAGCCTTTGAGCATACGGCTGGTGATGTTGTGGTTTACCGCCGCCTGGGGGCCCACCTCGCGGGGCGGGCGAACTTCTTTTACCTGGGTGGGGCGGTGGAGGTGGTAAAGGAGGGAAGACATGCCATCGAAACCGATGGTGCCAAAGAGCTGCTCATAATGCAGGCTGCCATCGGCCTTTTTAAAGGTGGTGTGGCGTTTATGGGGGATTTTTCCCAGCTGGTGATAGAAGGGCATAGGATTTACTTTTAGGCGCGAGTTTGCTTCAAATTTACGGAATCCGAGGCAAGCGTACCGTTTTAGCGGGTTTGGGCCAGCAGCTTGCTCAGTTCGCTGAGATCGGGGGTGATGATGATCTCGATCCGCCGGTTTTGGGCTTTGCCCTCGCTCGTTTCGTTGGGGGCGATGGGCAGGTACTCGCTTCGCCCGGCAGCGATGAGGTTTTGTTTATTGACGCTGTCGTTGCGGGTAAGTTGTTTTACCACGCTGGTGGCGCGCATCACACTGAGATCCCAGTTGTCCTTGATCACCTGGCCACCGTAGTAGTCATCGCTATCGGTATGGCCTTCTACCATTACGCGCAGGTCGGGATTTTGGGCCAGCACTTCGGCCAGCTGGCTCAGGGCTTTCCGGCCTTCCGGCTGCACTTGCCAGCTGCCACTGGGGAAGAGGAGGCTATTTTCCAGGGATACGTACACCTTGCCATCTTTCATCTTAACCGAGAGGCCTTTGCCGTCAAAGTTGAGCAGGGCATCTTCCATTTTGGAGCGGACGGCCAGCATGGTGCTGTCTTTCTGGGCGATGAGGTTTTCCAGTTCATTCACCCGTTTTTCCCGCTCTTCCAGGCGGCTACGGAGCTGGGTGAGTTCCTGCTGTTCGCCGCGCAGGGAGTCTTCCTTCAGGGCCAGTTCCCGCTGGAGGCGGGCCAGGCGCTTCATCAGTTTTTCGTTTTCGCGCTGATTGCTGGCCAGAAGCTCGTTGTTGTTTTGCAGCAGGCCTTCGTAAGACTGATTGAGGGCCTGATACTTCTCCATCATGCGGGAAAGCTCTTGGGATTTTTCCTTTTCCTCCTGGCGGATCTGGGCGAGCTGCTGGGCTTGCTGCTGCTGGGCTTGTTCTACCTCCATCAGCTGGGCCTGGAGGGAATCTCGGGTGGCCCGCAGGGCGGTGTTTTTTTCCTGCAGGTTTTGGTACTTGCTTTGGAGGTCTTTGTGAATTTTGCTGCTTACGCAACTGGTCAAAAACAAGCTGAGGCTAAGAAGATAGAGGAGTGAGCGCACGGTTTAGAAATTTGACGCGAAATTAGGCATTCCCGGTTTTATGGCCACCACGGCGTAGGCAAGCCCGAAGGGCTTTCTCGTTCCATTGATAACGACCACCCCAACCCCTCCTGAACCAGGAGGGGAGAGCGGGGGTGATAGCCTCAAGGGCCTGGCATGCAAATGACTGAGGGCTTGGTCGGATTTCTATGGGGGTCTCCACGACCTACTCCAGCGCCCCAATAGGCAAGCCCAAAGGGCTGATAGGATTTTAGCCCCGGGGTGTGAACCCCGGGGAACAGTTAACGCTGCGTTCGCGGCGATTCCGCTGCGCGCGTTGCGCTAAAAATTTCCCCTAAGGGGTCAGCTCCCCCGCCAGGTTTTCCTGGTAGGCCTCGGCAAAGGCTTCCCCGTGCAACCCCTGCCCCAGCAAGTGCATAGCTTTGGTGCTGGCGGCCTCAAAGGTCATGTCGTGGCCGGAGATCACGCCCAGCTGCTTAAGCTGGCGGCTGCTTTCGTACTGGCCCTGAAACACGCCACCGCCGCTGCATTGAGATACGTTGATGATGACGGTGCCCCGCTTCAGGCAGCCTTCGATGCCGCGCAGAAACCAGGGGGCGCTGAGGCCATTGCCACTGCCAAAGGTGCGGATGATGAGGGCCTGGAGGTGCGGGTTTTCGAGCACAGGCAAGGCAAACTCAGGGGTGATGCCCGGAAAGAGCGAGAGCACCCCCAGGCGGGCGTCCAGCTCGGGCCGGAGCCGGAAAGTACCGGTGCTGGCCCGGGCTATGTGGAGGTCGTTGTACTGAATGCGCACGCCGGCTTCGGCCAGCTTAGGGTAGTTAAAACTGTGAAAAGCCTCAAAGTCCTGGGTGGAGTTTTTGTGCACGCGGTTGCCCCGGAATAGGTCGTATTCAAAGTAAATGCCCACCTCCGGTACGCGGGCGCCCCCTTCATCATTGCATTCCAAAACGATTTCCAGGGTGGTGAGGAGGTTTTCCCGGGCATCGCTCCGGGGGATGCCGATGGGCAGCTGGCTGCCGGTAAGCACCACCGGTTTGGATAGATTTTGGAGCATAAAGCTCAGGGCGGAGGCGGTATAGGCCATGGTATCCGAACCGTGGAGGACCACGAAGCCATCGTACTGGTGGTAGCTGGTGGCGATGCGCCGGGCCAGCCGCTGCCATTCCGGGGGGCCTATGTTGGACGAGTCGATGGGGCTGTCCAGGCTATCGGTATCGATGTGGCAATTGAGCTGATCGAGCTCGGGGATTTGCTTGAGCAGGTTGCTAAACTCAAAGGGCTGGAGCGATCCGGTATCCTCATCGCGGATCATGCCGATGGTGCCGCCGGTGTAAAGCATTAAGATGGAGCCCCGGGAGCTGCTCATGCCGGGAAGATTTGGCGGGCATTGGCGGTGGTGATAGCCACTACCTCTTCCAGGGGGCGCTGGTGGAGGTCGGCAATGCGGCGGGCTATGTAGCTTAGGTAAGCGGATTCATTGCGCTTGCCGCGGTAGGGGGCCGGGGCCAGGTAGGGGGCGTCGGTTTCCAGCACCAGGTTTTCCAGGCCCAGCTGCTGGACCACCTGGTCCAGCCCGGCATTTTTAAAGGTTACGATACCGCCTATGCCCAACTTTAAATTGAGCCCTATGGCTTGCTGCGCCTGGTCCAGATTGCCACTGAAGCAATGGAAAATGCCGTACAGGCGCTCATCGGCAAAGGTCTCCAGCACCTCAAATACCTCTTCAAAAGCGTCCCGGCAGTGGATCACGATGGGCAGGCCCATTTCTTTGGCTTTTTCGATCTGGATGCCAAACACCCGCATCTGCTCCTCACGGAAGGTTTTGTCCCAGTAGAGGTCTACCCCTATTTCGCCCACGGCGTAGTAGCGCTGTGGGCCGGCCAGTTCTTCAAAGACGGCGGCCAGGTGCTCTTGGTAATCGTCCTTTACGTGGCTGGGGTGCAAACCCATCATGGGGAAGCAGTCGGCCTCGGCCTGGGCCAGCTCCTTCACCGCCGGGATGCTGTCCTTGTCTATATTGGGCAGGTAAAAGGCCTCCACGCCCTCGGCGCGGGCGCGGGCCAGCATTTCGGGCCGGTCGTCGGTAAACTGGGGCAGGTAGAGGTGGGTGTGGGTATCGATCATAGGGCGGCTAAAATACGAACTTGTCTCCGGCGGCACAGGGCACATTTGGCCGCCAGGCCGCTCGTGTAAATGCTATATTCGTGGCCAATCTAGAAGCCGATGGAAAAGACGGATGTATGCATCATAGGCGCTGGGCCGGCCGGCGCCACGCTCTCGCACTTTCTGCACAAGGAAGGCATAGAACACGTGCTGGTGGACAAGGCGGCCTTTCCGCGCGATAAGGTGTGTGGCGATGGCATTACCATCGATGTGCTTAACGTGCTGGGGCGCATCAGCCCGGCCCTGCGGGATCAGTTTACCGCCGAAAGTGAGATGATGCCTTCCTGGGGCTTTAGCTTTCAGGCGCCGGCGGGCCATGAGCTGCGCTACGATTTTAAGGCCGATGGCCTGCCGGTGGCGCCTTTTTATACCAGCAAGCGGCTGCACCTGGATGATTTCCTGGTGCGGACCCTGCCGGAGGGCGGTTCGGGTCGCTTGTATAGCGGCACCACCGTGCAGCACCTGGCGCGCAGCGCAGAAGGCTTTCGCCTTACGCTGGAAGGCGGCCGGGGGCCAAATGTGCTAGCGGCCCGCATCGTGATCGGGGCCGAGGGAGAGAAACCGGTGGTAAGCCGCTACCTGGGTACCGAGAAGCCTTACCGCCAGAAGCAGCACCTGATCGGGGCTTTGCGGGTGTACTACGAGGGGGTGCGGGGTTTTAACCCTAACGGGCATTTGGAATTTATCTTTGACAAGCGCTTGCTGCCGGGCTATTTCTGGGCTTTTCCGCTGCCCGATGGTACGGCCAATGTGGGCCTGGGCATGGTAAGCACGGCGGCGAGCCAGCGGAAGATAAATCTCAAAAAGATCCTCCCGGAGATATTGGAGAGCAATCCCCGGGTCCGCGAGATGTTTGCCCAAGCCAAGCCGCTGGAAAAGCCCCGGGGCTGGGGCCTGCCTACCATGACGGCGCAGCGGCCCATCGCCGGCGATGGCTACGCGCTGATAGGCGACGCGGCGGGGATGATCGAGCCTTTTACGGGTAAGGGCATCGGGACGGGCATGATGAGCGCCCGTATCTGCTCGGAGCACATCCGGGCGGCGCTGCACACGGGGCAAATGAACTTTGCGCCCTACCAGCAGCACATGTACCGCTACTATCACAGCGAAATGCGGGCGGGCTATCTCTTGCAAAAAACCCTCCGCTATCCGCCGGTGCTCAATGCCGTGTTGGGGCTTTCCAATACGGGACTACTCAAGCGCTGGAGCCACGCTAAAATGCTGGACGAGTGGCGTCGCTGGGTGTGAGGTGAACCAGCGGCCGGCCGAGAACGTTCTATCATTTCACCTTTAATAATGATGTAATGAAGACGGCGATTGTAGGTTCTTTTGTTTTTCTGGGTGCTTATGCGCTCGCAGTATTGGTAGGCTGGTACGCAGCCGCCCTTTTCCTCTTTAGCGTATCTCCGCTGGTGGTTTTATACGTGGTGTATAAGGTCCTTCGCGATCCGCAGGAGGTTACGCAGACCTTTGACCAGCACTTTTATCAGGATCATCCGTACCAGCGGAATCAAGGATAAATAGTGTCTGTCTATA
>JAVLBR010000261.1:0-2441 GCA_031581125.1 Schleiferiaceae bacterium
TTAGGGTGAGAAAAAAATTTTGGGAACCAAAAGCCGCTCCTGGCGCGGCTTTCCATCACCCCGGACCCTTAAGGTCTAAAAAAATCACCCTTAAAATTTGCTAGCGTTGTTTTTTTTATTTTACTTTGTTAACCTATTCGTACAAGTGGCCACTGCAAATAAAGCCGTTTTGAGAATTGAAGCGGGATGTGTACTTTTAAATTTTTAATTAATGATGCGTAAATTAGTGTAAGCCTCGTAATGCTGGCCCTGGTGCTGGTGGGTTGCGAGAAAAATAATAATTCAAGCCAGTCTAAGAGCACTAGCCCCATAATCTCTCTTAGTAAGGGTGATCCCTTTTCGAACTATGGGGTATGGCATAACCTATTATTAGATTCACTTGGAAATTATCCGGATACAGGATTTTACTCCTCAACCCATGATGCTTATCAGGTTTATCAAGACACGATGGGGCAATTATCTGTGGATTACCAAGAAATAGTACCTCATCTTAATAATTTTGATAGCATAATAGATAACAATCCGCCCAGCAAACGACTTTTGGAATACACCGAATATTTAGTGAGTTCCGGAAACGTAACGCCTAGAGTACAAGTGGGTTTGGATAGTTTGAATAGGCTTCTTTATAATTTTTCCTTTGATGCGGGTCAAGGCACTAGTGAAAACTTAATTAATTTGCGAGATACACTTGAAAACTTCTATGCATATCTTTACGGAGAAACGTCGGGATATACCTCCATGGAAAGAAAAATATTACTTGGGGCTGTGAACACGGGTATTTATAGCCTAAATTATTGGAGGAACGTATATGTAACTCCAGACCACTATTACCATGACGAATTAATTGAGTTTATAAATGAGGGTAATATAAAAGGAAAGTGGCTAAAGGATCTCCTTGGAGTTGTTACTACCGTTGCTGCTGATATTGGTGGGTTCGCTCTTGGTTTTGCAGCAGGTAATGCAATTGCACCCGGTGCAGGAAGTGCGCTAGGACCAGTAGCTGGCGCCGGAGGATCTAAGGCTGTTATAAGTGCTTGGTGGTAAATTGAACATTAAGGGAGGTGGCTATAGCTACCTCCCTATATTAAAACTTATCTTATGAGGTTATTACCTATTTTGCTTATCTTTTTGCTTTCGCTTGAAGGATTATGCCAATCTAAATCCGTCAAAAATCGCCTTTCGTTAAATGATCAAATTTCTATTGGAGTGGGTTATTTCAACGGGCCTAGAATAGGAGTGAACCAGATTTTTGCCAATAATGGGCTGGCGACTTTTGGAAACGAGAGCACCTATGGTCAAATCCAGTACCAAATAGAACTCTTTAAGGATGTGTATTTTATATCTAATTTCCTTGGTTTATGGCAAACCACCCCAGACAATTCTCAAGAACGGCTAATTAGTTATGGTACTGGTCTAGGGTGGGAACTAATGCCTCAGAGTAGTCCTTGGAGTATACGGCCTTACTACTTGGCTACCTTAAGGCAATATTTTTATACGTTAAGCTTACCAAGTAACGTGAGCGCTAATTTAAACGGGATCCTGCGTTCGGTGCCATCTTCCGTCAGTTTTAATTATCAAGCATGGCAGGGCAGCAGTGGTATACAATTAGCTAGGACGCTAGATTTAAACTTCCAAAGCAATATCACGATAGGACTTGATTTTAACTATGCCGTCGACTTCAATCAAGAAAGTATATCTTATAATGATTCAAAAATTAGTGGTGTTGAGGATTTGGATCTTAGTAGAGATGCCCTTCGATTAGGTCTTTTCTTTGGTGTTCAATTGTAGCGGAATATAAGCCCGAAAAAATCCCTCCATATGGCCAATTTAAGGATAAGGACCGCCGAATGCAGCTCGTAGATAGAGCGCACGATTCTTATTGGCTTTCAGCAAGAAGAGTTTTTATATTACCCTTTTGCTTCCTCTTCCAGAGCGCTTGCTGACTTAGAGAGATGTTTAGGCAGTGTCGGATGGATTTGTCGCTAGGCACCGGCTAGGCGGCGGCTTTTTGGTATTAGGGTGCTGCGGTAGAAGAAGCCGCGCTAACTTGCTTGAATACGATAAATCCCGCCTGGAGTATTTTGGGACAGAGCATTCATTAATTGAAACGTTGATTAACGGCCTTAATAGAGGTACGCGGCTTAAGCAGGGCGATTCCCTGCGGGATTTCCAGATTCGCCGGGCCGCCGTACCGCTGCGACTGGGCTATCATTTTCAGAGCATTGAGGTTTTTTTGCCTTTTATCAAGATAGGCGCTTACTGGGTGGCTTCCGGCACGGCTACTTCTTTAGCGGAAAGCTAATCACGCCGCATTGATTTGAGCAACTCCCTTGGCCTTTCCTCGGTGGTAGGCTTGCGCTACCAGCCCGCTGGTCCTTGGTCTTATCAAGTACGCCTGCAGGTCTTTGAAAAGCTGGGCGCTGCAGCTCTTCAACCGCAGG